>JAIQFT010000010.1 GCA_020073185.1 Terriglobia bacterium | reverse complement strand
CGTACGCCACCAAAATCCTCCGCCGCAGATCGTCGGAAAAGGCTCGTGCCATCAGCTGTATTCGCAGAGACCGCCAGCACCAGCAGCTTACGTCCAAACACTCATTCGCGGGTATATCTACTCGGGAACCGCTCTAGATTGCAAAATCACCCAATTATCAACTTCTTCGAGACTTCGTCGATCGCGCGCTCCTGCACGCTCCGCTCATCGCCGAAGCCGTTCAGCCACTGCACCTCCGGTTCTCGCCGGAACCATGTCATCTGCCGCTTGGCGTAGTTGCGGTGCGCCTGCTGCGCCGCCCAAATGGCCACCTTGAGGTCAATTTCGCCGCTCAGGTACTGCGCCGCCTGCTTGTAGCCGAGCGACGACAGCGCCCACGCGCCGGGATACTTCTCGATCAAAGCTCTGGTCTCCTCGACCAGGCCGTTGTCGAACATGCGCTGCGCGCGCTCGTTGATGCGCGTGTAGAGCGCGTTGCGGTCGGGATCGAGGCCGAGGCGGAGAATGCGAAAGCCTTGCAGCGGATCGCGACCCCTCTTCCACAGCTCGCTCATCGGCTCGCGCGCAGTCATGCAGACCTCGATGGCGCGAATCACCTTGGGCGTGTCGTTGGGGTGAATGTTGCCCGCCGCCGTGGGATCGAGACGCTTCAGGATGCGGTGCAGCCACTCCGCGCCGCACTGCTCAAGGCGCGCGCGCAGCCGCTGGCGCAATTCTTCCGAGCGCTCCGGGCCGGGGAACAATCCTTCCAGCAGCGCACGCAAATAAAGTCCGCTGCCGCCCACCACAATGGGCATGCGCCCGCGTTGCTTGATGTCGGCGAGCACCTCGCGGGCGTGGCGGGCGTACTCGCCGGCGGTCATGTATTGGTTGGGATCTACAGCGTCGAACAGGTGATGCGGCGCGCGCACGCGTTCTTCCGGTGAGGGCTTGGCGCTGCCGATGTTGAAGTCGCGATAGATAGCGACCGAGTCGCAACTGACGATCTCGCCGCCGAAGCGCTCCGCCAGCGCCAGGGAGAGCGCGGTTTTGCCGCTGCCCGTGGGGCCTAGCACGGCGACCAGCAACGGATCCATTCAGCGCGCGCTCCAGTGAATGATTCCGCCCCAGCGCGCCAGGATCATGATGGCGAGCATGACCGCAATCACAATCAGGCCGATGGTTTCGGCGCTCAGGACTCGGCTTTTTGGCTCGTCCGCCACGTCCGACATTGTAGCCATTTACTGATTTGCTGATTGGGTGATTTGCCGATTCGAAGTCGGCGGCGTTGGGAATCGGCAAATCAGCAAATCGGCGAATCTCCCAATCGCGATAAACTACGCGTTCCCACATGCCTCCCGCCGCCAACGCCCGCCTGTATCGCTTCGGCATCTACCAAGCGGACCTGCGTTCCGGCGAGCTGCGCAAGAACGGCGCCAAGCTGAAGCTCCAGGAGCAACCTTTTCAGGTCCTTGCCATGCTGTTGGAGCGGCCGGGCGAGGTGGTGACTCGCGAGGAGTTGCGCCAGCGCCTGTGGCTGGCGGACACCTTTGTCGACTTCGATCACAGCCTGAACACCGCCATGAACAAGCTGCGCGACGCGCTCGGCGACTCGGCGGCGAACCCGCGCTTCATCGAGACGCTGGCCAAACGCGGCTATCGCTTCATCGCTCCGGTGCAGGCCACTGCGGCACCCGACGAAGCGGCTGACTCAACCCAGCGCCCTCCAAACGCTCCTCCCACCGCCGAAGAATGTGCGGTGGCGGTGGCGCGTTCGGAATCCGCCGCCGGCGCCGCGGAAGCCGAATTGCCGAAAATTGACCGCACGGTCGGCCGCAGCCTGTTTGCGCTGCTCCAGATCATGTACTTGTCCTTCTACATCGCAAGCCTGGCCAAGCTGCACCATATCGGGCGGATTGCCGAGCGCGCCATCCCCGCCTTGGACTGGCTGCTGGTAATCGTGGTGATTATCGGCGCCGTGCTCGGTATTCCCACCCGGCTGTACCTGCTCACCGCGGTGCTGTTCGACGTTCGCACACTGGGCGCGAACTTCCGCCGCCTGTTCCCGTTCCTGTTCGTGCTCGATGAACTGTGGGCCCTGGCGCCGTTTCTGCTGGTAGATTACATCGGGTTCGGGCTGGCGTTCGCGGCCACGGCGGCTTTGCTGTACGTGCCGTTTTCGCAGCGCACGCTGATACGGATGACGTACGAATGACTACAGTAGCTCGTAGTTCGCAGCTGGTAGCTCGGCCCCACTACCAACTGCCAAGTGCCGGCTGCCACGCATGTTTCGCCGTTCCGCAATTCACGGAGGAAGTTATGGCAACTACCGCTCGCTCCACCGGCCACGTACTGCACAACATGGTGACCACGGCGTTCGAGCTCGACGGCTACCGTATCGTCCGCAATCTCGGGGTGGTGCGCGGCATCATCGTGCGCTCGCGCTCGGTGCTGGGAACCATTGGTGCCGGCTTGCAGACCCTGATCGGCGGCAACATCACGCTGCTCACCGAGCTGTGCGAAAAAACCCGCAGCGAGTCTTTCGAGGTCATGCTTCAGCACGCCGGCGAACTGGGCGCCAACGCCATCATCGGCGCGCGCTACGACGCCACCGAGATCATGCAGGGCGTCACCGAAGTGCTGGCCTACGGCACGGCGGTGGTGGTCGAAAAGCAGTAGCCGATTGAAGTTAGGCGGCCACGGTGAGGAGTCTACGATGATGATATCTGTCTTTATCGGCACCAGCCTCGACGGCTTCATTGCGCGACCCAACGGCGATCTCGATTTCCTGCCGCCGGGCGGCGGCGAACCCCACGGCTACGACGAGTTTATGGCAAGCGTCGATGCGATCGTGATCGGCCGCAACACCTTCGAGAAGGTTCTGACCATGGGGGCTTGGCCATATGGTGACAAGCGTGTAGTGGTTCTCAGTAGTCGCCCCGTCGACTTGTCCGCGGCCGTCGGAGGCGTTGTCGAGCAGATGGCCGGGCCTCCGGCTGCGGTCGTTTCGCAACTCGCTGCTAGGGGCGCCCACCACCTCTATGTCGACGGTGGGATCACGATTCAACGGTTCCTTCGCGCCGGGCTCATTCAACGTCTCATGATCACTCGCGTACCCGTGCTGATTGGCGAAGGAATTCCTCTCTTCGGCGCCCTGTCGCGCGACATTCCGCTCCGTCACCTAGCGACTCGGCACTATCCCAGCGGCTTGGTTCAGAGCGAATACCAAGTTGCCGCCTAACCCGTGGCCGCACATTCGCGCCTGCCTTCGCTGGCAGCGACCCCATCCATCTACCCGATATCCAGTTCGACTCCGCCGACCCAGCCCGAAGCCAGATTGTAGATGGCCGCAGCGATCGCTGCGCCGATGCCGCCCATAATCCCGCAAATAATCGGACACAGGACGATGGCGTTTGGCCATCTTCGAGGATGGTGGCGGCCATTGCCGCCCGCTTGAAGCAGGCGCATTTCCCTTACCCTGTCGAAGTTCTCTCGTTTGCGGCAAAAGGCACGAACCTTGCGTCCCGTGCTCGGCCAGTTCCCAGGGAGGCGCGGAATCGGGGACACGGGTTTCAATTGCTCCTTTGGGGGAGGCGGCCATTCACGGTAGAATCCGCCCACTGCTCACGGAGAGGGAATGGGTCTTTCTGCTGGAACCAGGCTTGGTCCCTACGAGATCGTCGCGCCTCTGGGCGCGGGCGGCATGGGCGAGGTGTATCGCGCCCGCGACACGCGTCTGGACCGCACCGTGGCAATCAAGATTTTGCCTGCGGACCTTTATTCCTCTCCGGAGCGCAAGCAGCGTTTCGAGCGCGAAGCCAAAGCAATCAGTTCGCTCCAGCATCCGCACATCTGCGTTCTGCACGATATCGGCCAGCAGGACGGCGTGGACTATCTCGTCATGGAGTACCTGGAGGGCGAGTCGCTCGCCGACCGCTTGCGTAAAGGACCTCTTGCCACCGACCACCTCCTGAAGACGGGAATCGAAATCGCCGATGCCCTCGACAAGGCGCATCGCCAGGGACTGGTACATCGCGATCTCAAGCCTGGCAATGTGATGCTGACGAAAAGTGGCGCCAAGCTGCTCGACTTCGGATTGGCCAAGTCCTCTGCCCTGGCCGCAGCCGCGTCCTCCGGAGGGGTCGAGGACATCGCGACCTTGACGAGCCCGCCCCAGCCAGTCACGGCCCACGGCGTCATCATCGGCACCTTTCAGTACATGTCGCCGGAACAGGTGCAAGGCAAGGAAGCCGACGCCCGCTCCGATATCTTTTCCCTGGGCGCGCTGTTGTACGAAGCTGCGACCGGCAAGCCTGCGTTTACCGGCAAGACGCAGCTCTCGCTGATATCAGCCATCCTGGAGCGGCAACCGGAGCCGGTCACCGCGCTTAATGCAGCCTCTCCCGCGGCGCTCGACTACGTGATTCGCGCCTGCCTGGCGAAGGATCCCGCGGACCGTTTTCAAACCGCGCACGACGTCAGCCTGCAACTGAAGTGGATTGCCGGCCACAGCTCCGCCGCGCTGGAGTACCCCGGAGTCGTGCGCCGCCGCAAGCGCCTTGCACCTCTGGCTGGCTGGATGGTTGCGGCAGCGGTGTTGATTGTTCTTGCCGCAGCAATGCTTCTCCGCCGTGCACCGGCCACACGCGTCACGCGTTTTGTTCTTCCCATTCCCGCCAGGCAAGGTTTGCCCGTCGATACCGGGTCGCTTGCGATCACCGCGGACGGGACGAAGGTAGCTTACGTCGCCGCCGAGAGCGGAAAGTCGCAGTTGTACGTCCGGCCGCTCGACCAGTTCGAGTCCATCTCTATTCCCGATTCCGAGGGCGCAAGCTTCCCGTTCTTCTCCGACGATGGTCAATGGATTGCGTTTTTCGCCTACGGTCATTTGAGAAAGGCGGCGGCAAACGGCACCACCAGTCCGGCAAACGTTGTCGATCTGACTTCCTTCTTCGGAGGCGCGTGGTTGCCGGACGGCACTCTGCTGCTGGCCACACTCAACCCCCCACTGGTGACGGTGCCGGCCCAGGGTGGAATTCCGAAACCGGTACGAGTGCCCTCGAATCGCATCGATCCCGGTTCCCCTATCATGCTGCCGGGCGGCAAGTGGGTGCTGTTTACCGACGACAAGATGACCACTTTCAGCATTGTCGCGCTCCGGGCGGCCACGGGAGAGAGCCGCTTGCTGATTCCTAATGCGCTGCATGCGACCTATACGCCTGGCTACCTCATGTACTACAGCTCGGGTTCGCTGTGGGCGGCGCCGTTCGACGCCAAAACCGCGCAATTAACCGGACCTGCCGTCGTCATCGCCCAGGACGTGGCCGGACGCAACTTTTTCGCTCATTACGCCGTTTCGGCGACGGGAACGTTAGTCTATGCTCCCGGCGCCGGGATAACTGCGACGCGCAACCTGGTGTGGGTCGACCGCAAAGGCGCCGCGACCAAAATCGACGCCCCCGCGGAAGACTATATCGATCCAAGCGTCTCGCCCGACGGCAAGCACTTCGTGGTCTGTGTGCGCAATATCACCGAGCAGGCGCTTGCGGTGTACGACGTTGGCCGCGGTGTCATGATGCGCATGAGCGGCAACCACCTGCGGAACGCGGCCCCCATTTGGGGTTCCGACGGCAAGACCCTGTACTTCGATGCCAGCGGCCAGGGTGCCAAGCCGGGTATTTACCGCATGCCGGCCGATGGCAGTGCGGCGCCGGTCTTCGTCCGGGAAATGCCGTCCAACGCGCACATCACGTCAATATGGGGCGACCGGGCCAGTCTGATGCTCAACGACCCCACTACCAACACCGATCTCTGGCTGCTGAGCCTCGATGGCCGCGACTTGCAGCCGTTTCGCAAGACCTCGGCCACGGAGCGGCAAGGTTCGTTTTCGCCTGACGGGAAATACCTGGCGTATTCCTCCGACGAGAGTGGCCGTTCCGAGGTGTACGTGGAACAGGCCAGCGGCTCGGGCGCGCGCTGGCAGATTTCCACCAATGGCGGCGAGCAGCCGCGCTGGTCGCGCAAAGGAAATGAGATCTTCTATCGCAATGGGACAAAGATGATGTCAGTCACCGTGCAAGCGGCCCCCTTCTCCGCCGCCAAGCCGATTGAGCTCTTCGACGCGAACTACGACCGCGGGGGCGCCGTGCCGGGCTACGACGTCGCCCCCGACGGCCAGCACTTCCTTATGACTGCACCCGAGCGCCCCAACCCCACCGAAATCCGCGTCGTCATCGGCTGGCCCGAGGAATTGAAGCAGCAATCGTCCGCCCCCGCGCGCCCGTAGTTGCGTTCCTCCTGCACGTCGTCACCTGCTTGCGCGGGTAAAAAGCTGTTCTCATCAAGAAATCGCGGGCCCTCTTGGCCCGCGAAAACTGGCAACTGACACACCAGCGACGGTCTTACTCGGCCTTCTTCGCGCCCTTTTCGACCTCGTGGCCGACCGCCTTGGCCCCCTTCTTGACCCCGTGGCCAGTTTTCTTGGCTGCCTCTTCCGTACCCTTCCCCACATCCTTTCCAGCAGCGGCAGTCTTGTCCGCCGCTTTGTCGGTGGCGTGCGACGCCTTGTGGACAACCTTCTTGGTACCATGCGCGGTGTCCGTGGCAGCATCCTTTGTGGTGTCCGCAGTCTTTACAGCCGCTTTCTTGGTGGCGTGCGCCGTCTTTTTCGTGGCCTTCGTCGTGGCTTCTTTCGCATCCTTGGCGGTGTCCTTGACGGCTTCCTGGGCATAAACTGTTGCCACCAACGACAACAATGCCAAACCGAGCAGTGCGGCTAACGTTCGTTTCATATCGCTTCCTTTCTTCATCCAGGGCTGAAACCCGGAGCGCACATTAGAACACGTCCAGGAACGAGCAAACCGGGCCCAGTGGTGTTCGCCAAGCCCGTTCAGTTGAGACCGCCCGATGCTGCACGCAGATTGGGTTGTGACCGGAAACGGTCATGGGAAGCTGCTATCACAAGCGCTACTATTATGCTGTCCAGTAGATTGCTTCCGACTAGCGTCAACCGCCCACAATCCGAAGCGGTGTGCTGCCCTTGAGCGATTCCTTAAGAATCGTTGCCGGGGCCGCCAGGCGATCCGCACTCTTTCCACAGCTTTTCCCACGGCTAGCGCCTACCCCTTCGCCGCCAAATGAAAATAGCGCCGCGCGTGCTTCACGTCGTGCGCGATCTGCTAGCGGAGGGCTTCGATGGTGGGAAACTTCTGCTCGTCGCGGAGGCGCCTCGGGAAGCAGAGCTCGACCTCCATTTCCCTGACCGCGCAGACCGGTAAGGGCGTTCAGTGGCCGGCCTCGCAGCGGGTTACTTGTGATAACAATTCGGGGGGATCAGCGGCGGACCATCTCATTAGGCGATTTATCGACAGTTACGAGCGCCAGGGCACTTGAAAGGGCAATAGAGGGCGGGCGCGAGCCGATTTCTTCCTTCGACATTCTCCCTTAGTCCCAAAGCGAATCACCCGGCGATCAACCCCGACTCCTGCCGTACATGACGCTTAGGGCTTCAGCGCCGAAGTGAATTGATGCGGCCCAAAATGGCACGGCGTCGCTCCGTTTTTCGTTCGGAGATGCAGTTCTGGCCTTGCGAAATCGCTCACGAGAATTAACATCGGGCGTATTGAGAGCTGAACAAAGGAAATTCCAAGGTAATTCGCTTCGCCTCCTCGAAGAGTAGTTCCCACTTGCGGGACGCAGTACCCCTGAGGCGAAGGGCCCAATCTCGTCAGACCCAAGCGCGGGAGAGCAGGAGGCAAACATCCGACGCCTCCAATCGGCCTCGCGGGCCTAAACCAGATAAATGAGGAGAAATACCATGAAACGTATTGCAATTGTTGCAATTGCCCTGGGCATGGCAGTGCTGGCGGTACCGAGTGTCATGGCCAATGGTGACAACGGTCCCAACGTCGCACCCACGACCGTCGTGCTTGGAGCAGACAACCCCCTTATCGATGTTCCCGCTGTTCAATCCGCCGTCGACCAGGGCGGGACGGTCATACTGAGGGGGAAATTCGACTTCGGAGTCGATGCCGGAAACCACATCATCGTTCCCGGAAGACCCTATCCCGATCAGGACGTGAAGGGCAAGAGCACAGTGTTTATCTACCAGAAGGACGTCACGATCATAGGGGAGACTGGCAAGCATGGAGCCCTGCTCACGGTCGTCAAGAATGGCATGCCGCCTTTCTGGATTGGCTGGGACGGCGAGACTTACCGAAATCCGCCGTCTGGCACAGAGAACGTGGATTTCGGCAGGGAGACATTCCCACAGGATAGCCAAGGGAGAATCTCCTATCGCGACACCGGCGACGAGATTGGATACTTAGGATCGCAAACCAGATACGCTCGCGCTTTCCAAAACGTAAGCGCTACGATCAAGAACATCTACTTCGATTCCCCTAAGCACTACGGCGTAAAGGCCACTGCCGGACGCGACGTCATTCTCGTAGGCAATGTCTTCAGCAAGGTTCAGTTCGGTGGTCTCGTTCACATTAACAATCCCCTCGGGCCCGGGACTGGGACTTCCGGCGCCACCCACATTGCGGCCGGTTTTTTGGGGATCAGTCTGGCCTATGCTCCATTCGTGTATCCGGCGATCACCGGCAAGATCGATGCTGAGCAGAACCTAGTTGACGACGTGGGTACCGACCCTACCGTTAATACGCATTCCGGCGAATGTTTCGGGCTGGGAGCGCTCTTCACCAACGCCGCCGTCACGATTCAGCAGAACGAGATACGGAATATTGGCAGGCAGATGAATGGCTTGGGTCCAGATGTCTGGGCGTCCTCCATCGTGCTAGTTGACAACTATACGGCGTCGCCCCTCGTGGCCCAGAACATCGTCTACAACAGCTCGTTCATCGGGATTTGGGATCTTGCCGCACTGCCTCCCCCGCCTCCCGGTCCTCCCCTGTCTCCCGGTCCAAAGATCGAGGGAAACACCGTGAGCGACTGCGCTCTTACGGGCATCTGGTCCGACAGTTCCATTCTCGCTTCTATTGTCGGGCCGAGGGAGGGTGGCCTCATCGATAAGAACTCGATCTCCCAAGATAGCCTGCTAGGCAGTGGCCAGTCCTGCATTAAGGCAGATTTCTTGAGCGCGTGCTCGATCACCAGGAACTCGTTCTCAGGCACTTTCAGTGGGGGCTTGGTCCAACTCGGGAGTTCCAACAATTGCACGCTGCTCATGAACAAGGATCAGAGAAAGTCTATTCCGTCGGGTTCCCCGACGTACATTCTGGATAGGTACTCTCCCGACAGTCCGTACTCTTCCGGCAACCTGATCAAGGGATCGTCCGGGACCGCCGTCGACAACGGCACCAACAACACAATCTCCCTCCCGCCCCGGGGTGGGAAGCAGTGACGGCGCTAAGACGCGGGCCGAACTAGTTCGGCCCGCAGCCTCTCTGCACAGGTTTTCGGGTACATGGAGGATTTGTCGCTTTTCGACAGAACAGGACGTAACGGATGTTGATAACAGCGCTTCACGTAACTTACGCCCAAAGCGGCAATCCCGGCCCCGTAACATACGCTAATGCGATTTATCGCTCGTCATCACAGGGTGAGCGATTCCTTAAGAATCGTTGCCGGGGCCGCCAGGCGATCCGCACTCTTTCCACAGTTTTTCCCAATTCCAGATTCCGGAGGCCACCTCGTTCGGCAACCGGAATCCGAGCTGATGCGCGAGCATACACACCTGCCCGCGATGGTGGGCTTCGTGAGAAAGCATGTAGCACAGCATTTCCAGGCCAACCGGCCAAGGCCGAGCCCAGCCGTCTCGGCGAAACTTCTCGACGCGGCCCCCACAACCGCCGAGCGCTTCCGCGAGCATCTCCGCGCACCGAGCGGCGCTCTCGGCCAATCCCGCACGGGCCTGCTGCGGCGTGCAGTGCGCGCGGTTGAGCTGTCGTGGAACCTTCAGGTGCGGAGCGGTAAGCCTGACCCACTTGGAGCGGACATTGTGCATGTGCGTGAAGATCGCCGCAATGGTGCGGGCCTTGCCGGGCGGTTTGGCTCTCCAGGCGGTAGGGTCAAGATGTTCGATAAGAATCTGGTTCATGCGATCATTGGCGGCAAAGATCTGGACTGCGGCTCGGCCGAGTTGAGTGTGAACCTGGGGTTGGCGCGTGGTCACGGCTCCCTGCTCCTTGACCTATGATACTTCTGGGCCGTCGGCAATCCGGAAGTTGGAATGGGTCTCTCGTTAACTCCCAGGTTGCCCGCAACTCGGGAACAATGGGTAAGATGTCCGCGTGCTCGCATCGCGGCTTTGCCGAGCAATGCGGGCCAACTGATTGGCGGCTTAGTACTCTCCGAGAAAATCCCCCCCAGTCCGACCGACCTCGGCGCGGTCCGATCGTTGCGTTCGCCGCGCCAGGGGGCCTGGCCGCAGGAAAAGCCTGATGGAGCCGCGGAAGTTTAGTATACGTAAAGATGAAAGTGCAGTTCAGATACGCGGTTTTTGCAACTCTCCTGTCGGCTCTGGCTTTTGGCCAAGCGACGCCGAACTCCCAGAAAGCGTCTGATCCGGTTGCTACCACCACTGCTCCGGCAACTTCGCTGTCGGAAGATCAAATCCGCCAACTCATTCGCGAATCCGCCGACAAGGACCTGGAAAACGACAAGAAGCTGCGCGACTACACCTACGTCGAACGGCAGGAAGTGCGCCGTCTCGACGGCAAGGGCCAGGTGAAATCCACGGAGATTAAAACCTACGATGTGATGGAAGTCTACGGGGAGCAGGTGCAGAAGCTGATCTCCAAGGACGACAAGCCGCTTTCTGAGAAAGACGCTAAGAAGGAAGATGACAAGGTTCAGAAGCTGATCGACAAGCGCAAGAATGAGTCGGAAGCTGCTCGCGAGAAGCGATTGCGAAAAGAGGCAAAAGAGCGCGAGGATAGCCGGCAATTCGTCCGCGAAGTGGCCAACGCTTACAACTTCCGCTTCTTGGGCGTGGAATCCCTCGACGGGCGTGAAAACTACGTCATTGACGCCGATCCCAAAAGCGGTTACGAACCACATCTGAAAGGGGCCAAAATCCTGCCCAAGTTTCGCTTTCGTGCTTGGATCGATAAAGATGAGATCCAGTGGAGGAAGCTTGACGTGCAGTGCATCGACACGGTTTCGTTTGGACTATTCTTGCTCCGCTTGCACAAAGGCTCGCGCATCATCATTGAGCAGACTCGGGTCAATGAGGAAGTCTGGCTGCCACGGCACGTCGCTGTGGATGTCGACTTCCGCTTGGCTCTCTTAAAGAAGTTTAATTTCGATCTCGACATTACCGACCGTGACTACAAGAAATTCCGCAGCGACACCAAAATCATTCCGCTCGGAGAAGCACAACAGTAGGATCGGCTGAAATAGAAAGCTCCTCCGCATAAGAGGAAGGGGCACGCGACGGTCGCGGGTGCGGAGCGGAGGCGCCGGCCTCAATTAGGCGGCATAGGGGAGGGCATACATGAATCGAGAACGGGCGCTGAAGATCCTGTTGGTGTTGGTGGGATTGGCTCTTGTGGCTGGAATCTATCCATTGGTGACCTCTCTCTTGCATCTGCGGAACAGCCAGGTCTCGGCAGGCGACCAGATGATTCTTGGCATATATTTCCCGATCGGGGTCTTCCTGTTGTTAGCCGTCCGTGACCCGTCGGCGAATCGCAGCCTGATCGCCTGCTTTGCATGGTCAACCCTTGCTCACGATGCTGTTATGGTGGTGCAGGCATTTCAAGGTGGGAGCCAGCGCGAAGACCTGCCGCCGCTGGTTGTGATTGGCATCATCTGTGCAGCCCTGATCGTGCTGACTCCGGCAAAGCCGTCCGCTGCGCGGGCATCGACAGCCGGTACATAGGCTCGCTAACGGGTTCCAAGTGGCCGAAGACGATGTCGGGAATCGCGCCCGGTACGGCAAGAATTGTCGGTCCAGCCCCGGCGTCAATTGAGGCTCGGCATGTAGACAGCCCGATAGACCCTCCGATTCACATGCATTTCCAGCACCGTCTGGGGGTTGGAATCCATCGTAACCTCCCGGACGATAGCTTCGGCGTTCCCATTGACAGACCCCGCGTCAAACCATACATCACCGTTGCCGAGGACCTGCATGTTGCCGACCGAGGAGCTGAAGAATGGCAGCGTGTCGCGCCAAACCACTGTGGCTGTGTGGTTGACCTCGTCAACCTGATAGATCGGCACGGTGCTGTAGCAGGCGGGCTCGCCGCTCGTGCCGCACATCGCTCCACTCGTGTCCAAGACCCGGCTATTGCCGTTATCGAACACTCCGATTTTGAAAACTCCCGTACTGTTGGGGCTGAGAAGCACCGGGGCGTGTTGTCCGTAAAACCAATCGGCCGGACCGCCGTTGGTTAAGGTGAAGTCGCCCTGGTATCCGAGGCGCCAAACGATGTCGCCGCTTCCGCCGCCATTCTGGTAGTCAATTTTGATCACCCACGACTGCGCCCTCGAGGAGAGAATCAGGTCTCCGTCATCGGGTGAGTAGCTCACCGCATTGCCATGAATCCAGTCGGGAAGTTTAAAGTAGGGATGGCGGTTCACATCGAGGTGATCGAAGGCGTCCCACGCCCAAACCGGATGGTGGTCCGTATCCAGATCAACCAAGGCGGCGCCCTCCACGGTGGTGGTGCCAGTCTGCCCCGCCAGGCTGCTGATATCTTTGAGATCGCTCAGCAGCACGACAACATGTCCATTGGGCAGCGCCAGAGCATCGTGACTCATCTGCGCAATCGTGATGTGGTAGCCCGCCGCCGTGAGCTGATCCTGGAGCTGCGCATTGGTGAGCTGCCAGATAGTGTTCCCCGCCAGATCGATTTCTTGAACCAGGTTATCCATGCCGCAGGTTGAGCAAGATCCAATCCCATCGGCGTGGGCCGCGACAATGAGCAGATGGCCGCTCGGCAATTCCTGGATGGGCAGCGGCTCGTACTGACCCGAATGACTGTCGAAGTTGTACTGCCAAACAATTTTCCCGTTCAAATCCGTTGCAAAGGCCTGCAGCGGGCCCTCGGTCGCCGAAAACAGCGCCACCCCGCTGGCGGGAGTCAACGTGGGCGAGCGGGTGACAGTGATCTGCAGACTCGGCGTCCCACAACCGATGCCGAAGCCTGCCGCGGCCAGTACCATGATCGCAACCCCTTGCTTATTCATTTCCTCCTCCTCGATTTCCGCGCTTTCATCAGCGACTGCCGGCCCGTGCGGCTCGGCAATGTCGCATCGGCGCTGTCTATGCCTGCACGACGCCATGGATCACGGGGCAATAGCTGGCAGCGACAGGCATCGCAAAATGCGCACGCCATTCTTGCTGTTGTGTCCGCTTGACAACACACTCTTGTGAGGGGCTGGGAAGTTGAGCTGAAGGAGCCGCGTACTTAGGAACAAGGAGAGGCATTGCGCGTGCGGTTGATTCCCCTGCACTCACAGAGATACACGCCAGGTTGCCGGATGTTGCTCTCCGTTTGTCCCTGATGTGTAAAGAAGCGTAAAGGGTATCGAGCTGACGGTTTCGCGTTCACGCGGAGGGCAGGGGGATTGGGCGGTGACCGTCTAAAGTTTATAGAGATTGCGATGGACTGATCGACGGAGAGACCGACAGACCGATTCGAACCGGGAAACTACTCCAGATCGTGCTTGTCGGGGTTGTAGAAGAAGCGGAAACGCAGCGCCAAGTACTGTCCGCGGAATTCGGCGGGCAGCGGCGGGAAAGGATTGGAGTAGGTAATCCCGCCCCAGGCGGCGCGGTCCAGCGAGACATCGCCGGACGGGCTCACCAGCCTCATGCCGGCCACCGAGCCGTCCTTCATGATGGCAAATTCTATCCCGACTTTTCCTTTTTTCATCAGCGGAGCGCGCGCGACTTCGGGAATGAGCTGGTACCAGTTCTGGCGGACGGCGTGCAGGACGCGCTCCAGGTAGGGACCGAAATCCACCCCCATGGTGTCGCTGAGGATGTCCATGTTGCTGCGGATGCCGCCGCCGGTGGGAAACGCGGTGCCGTAATCGCCGCCGGCGCCGTAGCCGCTGCGCGTGGCTGCCGCGCCGCGCGCCGCCTGCTCAATCGCCGATCCCGGAGACATGGCGCCGCCGAACGCCTGTTTGGCGCTCATTGGCGGAATGCGAAGCTGCGCCGACTGCTCCTGGTTCGCGGGCGGAGGGGGCGCGCCGCCGCCCGGATTGCGCATTGCCGGATTGGGCTGGGCTTCGGCCGCGGCCGGTGCCTGCTGCGGAGCTCCGCCTGGTCCGGGAGCGCCGGGACGCCGCGCGTCGCGGAGTTCATCCAGCGTTTGGCGGTCAATCTGCGGGGCGCGCGAGGTGGCGATGCGGTCCTTGTCGGAGATGAACTTGGATTTGGGGCGCGTCGTTACTTGCTGCTCGTCCTTGGGCAGTTCGAGAAAGGTGGCCTGGCGCTCCCGCATCAGATCTTCGGCGGAACGCACGGCGACCAGGCGATGCAGCGGAAAATACTTTGGCCCGGCGGCGACGGCGATGACGATCAGCAGGTGCGCCACCAGCGAGATCCAGAATGCTTCCCGCAGGCGCGAGCGCGCCAGGTCGTCCTGGAGCAGGATGAGCAGAACAGGCGCTTCCACCGGACCGGCGGGCTGGCCGCCGTCGCGATCAAAAGGAAGGCTGGTCTGGACCGCTTCCGGCGCATCGCGCCTCGGTTCCGGCGATGGGTAGTCGAGAAGCGGAATTCGAGTCAATGCCATTAGAAGACGAACGGTCCCCCCGCGAGCCGCGCGTGCCCGCATGAGATTAGACGCTCAGTCGCCGCAAACTGCTGCGGGAGTTTTTCGCCACCTGTTGAGGCTGAGAAACGGTTCATCTTATTGTCTCATTGGAACGGCGGACGCGCACGCGAGGTCAATTACTTAACCCGGTACGGGGAAAATGGTTGCGAACCAGTCTGTCGATCGAATCGAGTTGCCGTAGGCTCCTGAAGCCTGAAGCCTGTGTTACGCTTCGCTCATGCTCAAACGACTTGCCCTGGTTATCGCACTGGTGGTGTGCCTGGCGACCGGCGTACTGGGCAAAGAACGCAAGCAAAAATTCCAAGCGGTCGGGCCGGTGCGGCTGGATCGTGAGGGCGAAAAGTGGGCGCAGAAGACGCTGAAGCGTCTGTCGCTGGAAGAGAAGATCGGGCAGATGCTGCTGGTGTGGTCGCGGGCCGAGTTTCTCAACGTCAACAGCGCGGAATACCAGCGGCTGCGCGAGATGATGCACAAGTACCACATCGGATCCTTCGGACTGACGGTGCCGGTGGATGGGCCTTTCGTGCTGCGCAACCAGCCCTACGAAGCGGCGATGATGACCAACCAGCTGCAGCGCGACTCGGAGCTGCCGCTGCTCTTCGGGGCGGACTTCGAGCGCGGGCTTGCCATGCGCCTGCACGGCACCACGGTGTTTCCGCACGCCATGGCGTTCGGCGCGGACGGGAGTTTGGCGGATGCCGAGTCGGCGGGCCGCATCACGGGCATGGAAGCGCGCGCCATCGGCGTGGAGTGGAATTTTTATCCCGATGCCGACGTCAATTCCAACCCGCTGAATCCGGTGATCAATACGCGCTCGTTCGGCGAGGATCCCCGGCAGGTGGGCGCGCTGGCGGCGGCCTACATCGCCGGCGCACACCAATCCGGCATGCTGGTGACGGCGAAACATTTTCCCGGCCACGGCGACACCGCCACCAACTCCCACCTGCAATTGGCGGAAGTGAATGGCGACCTGCAGCGGCTGCAAGCGGTGGAGCTGCCGCCGTTCCAGGCGGCCGTCAGCGCCGGCGTGGACGCGGTAATGATCGCCCACGTCACCGTGCCGGCGCTGGAGCCGGACCCGAACAAGGTGGCGACAACCTCGCACGCAGTGGTCACCGGCCTGCTGCAAAAGAGAATGGGATTCCAAGGACTGGTGGTCACCGACGCCCTCGACATGAACGCGCTGATGCGGATTTACGTCACGGCGCCGAACCCGTCGGGCGCGGCGGCGGTGGCGGCGGTCAAAGCGGGCAACGACATGGTGCTGATCCCGCAGGATATTGACGGCGCCTACAACGGCTTGCTGCAGGCCGCGCGCAGTGGGGAGATTCCGGAGGCGCAAATCAACGCGTCGGTGTTCAAGGTGCTGCGCGCGAAGGCGTCGGTGGGGCTGCACAAGGCGCGGCTGGTGGACATCGAGAAACTATCTGAACTGGTGGCACAGCCGGCGAACGTGGCCTACGGGCAGCATGTGGCCGATGCCGCTATCACCCTGGTGCGCGACAACGGCCAGGTGCTGCCGCTGAGACGTGCTTCTGCGGGAACCGCGGCCATGGCGAATCCGTATCTCAAGGTGGAGGAGACCCGGAACCGGGTGGTTGCCGTCATTCTCACCGACGACGTCCGCTTCGAGTACGGGCGCGTGTTCGAGCGCGAGTTGCGCGCGCGTGTGCCGGATGCGCTGGTATTCTACGTCGACCGGCGCATCGCCGGGGGCATGACACCGCAGGTGATGTCGGCGGTGGAGCAGGCTCAGGTGGTGCTGGCGCCGATGTTCCTGGGGCCGATGATCAGCAACGAGATGAAGAACTCGCTGGGGCTGACCCGCGACATGGACGCGCTGATCGAGTCCATCCTCAGCCGGGCCGGGGCGCGCACGGTAGTCATCGCCATGGGAAATCCATACATGGCGGCGGAGTTTCCCGAGGTACAGAATTATTTGTGCACCTATTCGTTCGTGAGTGTTTCGGAGTTGAGCGCGATCCGGGCCTTGTTCGGCGAGATCGCGATTCGTGGGCGTCTGCCGGTATCGATTCCCGGCATCGCGCAACGCGGCGCGGGCATTGAACGGGCACAGCAGGCGCGCCGAGGAGGGACGAAATATCATGGCAGCACGAAAACAGCTTCAGCCCCGTAAGCAATTCTTCCTGGCAATTCTCGCCCTGGCCACGCTCGTGTGGCTGGCCGGGTGCTCGATCAACGAGGGGCGGACCGAGAGCGGCGAGAAGAAGGTGGACATCCGCACCCCGTTCGGCGACTTGAAAGTCAACACCGACGTGGACGTGAAAGACACCGGGCTGCCGGTGTATCCGGGAGCGCAACGG
Source organism: Terriglobia bacterium (assembly GCA_020073185.1). Lineage (NCBI taxonomy): Bacteria > Pseudomonadati > Acidobacteriota > Terriglobia > Terriglobia bacterium. The sequence goes on along the minus strand of JAIQFT010000010.1, from coordinate 79,456 downwards.
GTAACAAGAACGGATCACGACAAGGACGCGGCCAACGTGAACATTTCCAGCGGCGCGTTCGGCTTGAAAGTTGTCGCCATCAAGTTCCGCAGCGGCGATCCGCCGTCCAAGGTGCTGGATTTCTATCGGCCGAAGATGAAGGCGTTCGGCGGCAAGTTCCTGGAGTGCCAACAGCAGGGCTTCGTGACCTACAACCATATAGATGCCCCGAAAGAGATCACCTGCGACAAGGGCGCGCATGAAGGCACGGACGTGGAACTGAAGGCGGGCACGCCGGACCGGCAGCACATTGTGGCGGTCAAGCCGGTGGGCGCGGGCAGCGAGTTCGCGCTGGTGTACGTGTCCACGCGTGGGAAGGAAGGAATGTAGGAGCAGCGGCCAGTGGCTTGTGGCCGACGTGCCGCTGGTCGTGAGGCTCGGCCACCCTGCCATCTTTTGCGATACTGGGTTCACCGTGGTGATAGTCGTCGCATCCGAGGTCCGCGTAGTAGACTAACTGTTATTCCTCGAGTGTACCTCCAAGGGTGTTTAGAACAGTCGTAATATCACTTGAGTTCTTGCCGGCGGGATCGAGGCGCAGTGCCTCCGAGAAACTGTTTCTTGCCGCTTTGACGTCGTTCGTCTGGAGCTGAATGTTCCCAAGCAAATACCATGTAGAAGCTTCTGCAGGCTTGTCCGGTTTCTTGCTATAGATATGTAGCGCTTTCGATATGTAATCCATGGCCGACTGATACAGGCTCTGATGCACCTTAATCGCTGCTAAGTCAACGAACGTCGCTGCAACCTGTTTGTCGCGACCTTGTTTTTGCAGAAGAGGAAGAGCCAGTTCGTAATTGGCAGCGGCTGCTTTGTAATCGCCACGTTTTGAGTCTACCGAACCAAGGTGAATTAGGGTCTGCGCATGGAGGTCGTACCAAGCAGTGGCATTAACGTTGTCTAGTGCTTCTTGATACCGCGCCAAAGCTGAATCGTATGCCCCCGACTGCTCTAGGATATTTCCTATCAGCAGTTCCGCTTCGGCTTGACCCTTCGTATCGCCTAGCTTGGAGAATGCATCCAGTGCAATCCTTGAGTTTTGCAGCGCCGCAGCCGCTTTTCCGAGTCTGGCTTCGCGTTTTCCGAGTTCAAGGCTAACTTTGCTAATTATCGCTGGGTCGGCCTGCGAGACGAAAAACTGGATGGCGTCCAGCATATTGCGGTCGGCCAACGCTGACAGAAGTGGACAAGTCAAGAATTCTTTGAGTTTCGAGTAGCTGATCTTTGAGGCAGAGATGTGCTTCATCCACAGGTAAAGCTCAACGTTGCTAGGCCCCCCCGGTCTCTTTAGAAGAAGCTGGACGAGTTCCGGTCGAGGCAGTGTGCCATCGCGGAATCGCTTGTCGATCATTTTCATCCGGGAACTGAGGGGAATCCTCTCCAACAAGGGTTTGGCGTTTGCCGATGGAGAATAACGTGCAAGATTGTTCCCGCCCGCTTCCTGCTCACATGTCCCCACCACACTTCCAGTTCGATCCACTAGGGGGCCGCCACTATTGCCGTAATAGGTTCGCTGGTCGACCTCAATCAAACCGCTGGTCGTTAGCTCGGTGAACTTCGCGTCAAAAACCTTGAGGCTTCTGTTGTTCTCGTCGCCGACCTTCGGATATCCCATGGCGACCAGATTGATTGACTCGTCGGGTAAGTGGAATGAAATGTCCAGCGGTTGTATATTCGACGCTATTTCGGGATTCTTGACCTGAAGAAGGGCGAGATCTTGGGGTTCCAAGACCTGGACGACACTTAGTTCGAGCGTGTCTTCCTTCGACGGGCTGGTCGCGACTACCGGAATACCCTGATCGACCATCGGGCTAACCACATGAGCTGCTGTGAGCACGTAACCACCGGATGAATCAATCAAATAGCCTGTACCCGTACTGCCAATTCTCAGTACTGCGCCGCTGAACTGTTGTCTGATAGCCGTCGCATCCAAAGCTCCCGGCACAAAACTTTCACATGCGCCCTGGCCCATCGCGGCGCTACTCATCAACAACAACAGGGTGAGTAGGCTCAGTTGCTTCCGGGTATCTGCCACGCTCCGCATCTCAACTCTTAACCTCGCCAAAAACGACCTTGATGTTTTGAACAGCCGTTTTCGAGAGGTCTCCGCTAAAGTCGGCAGTTATTGGGGTCAGCGAGACATTGGCTCCGGCGATTCCTTCTTTCTTCACCGTGAATCCAATGCTCGCCGAAAGCCCGCTAAACTGGAGTGGGAGCTGGGGCGTCCCAGCAGCATTCACGCCTTGTGCTGCGCTTACGATGGCGCTTTCGAGAGCGGCCCCAAGATCTTCAGTTCCGACCTTGGTCGCATTTTGCGGGCTCGGCGGTGTAAGTTGAATAACGATTTCTTGAGCTCGATCACGTTCGATTTTACCACCGATCGTGATCACCCACAGCTTCAGCTGCGCACCGACCTCTTTGGTGACAGTTGTTTGCAACGTTAGAGTGACGGATTTTAGGAGCGGCAACTTCTTGTTTGTCAGCTGTTTTTGAACTCGGATGAGCGCAGCCTGAACTTGTGTTAACACTGTTTCGATCGCGACGACCTGAGTATCGGTCGGGTTACCTTTCAAGTTTTGTGCCGTGGCACGCGGTATCGCCATTAACCCAATGAGGCACAGCATCAAAGTTTGACAAAATCGCTTCATGAGTGAATCCTCCAGTAACCGAAATTCAGAGATCCGCTTTTGGAGACAGAGTCGCAGAGTCGCAGTCGGATCTGATATACACCTGCTAAGTTCAGCCTCGCGGCGAAGAGTGGGCACAGTTTACGCACTGCATCGCTGTGCCAAATAAACTTGTCGTTCTTGTTCCGGAAGGCGAACTGCGACCTCCAATCTCTTGAATCCAAAAGGAGGCAGGCCATCGCCAAGTGCCAAAATACTGCCGAGGTTGTTCTAGAAGTGGAACGGCCTGATTGCTGTGCCTATGGCGCGCCGACCATGGTTATTCATATTGACAACAGCGGTGCGTGGATTTTGGTTCCGTTTTGGAACGGTTATTCACAATAACAACATGTCAGCGCGGTTTATGGTTGACCGCGTTCACGGACTGGCGCAAGTTGAGGCGGGCACAACCTAAGTTCCGCCGCCGCTGGGATCCGGCACAAACATGTCGGGCGCGGCGGGTGGGTTTTAAGGCCGCCAGTGCGCCGGGCCGGACGGGACCAGCCGTGAAATTGCGCCGGCGCAGTTGTCTGGAGCCTTAAGGAACCGGCGCATGTCTCGGGGGAGAACCGCGCCGGTTTTTCTTTTCTTTGGTCGACGGCTGACAGTCGACAGTCGACGGCAGAGTGATATGTCGCTGTCGGCCGCCGACGGCCGGGCCGCCGGCCATCGACCGTCGACTTTCTTCTGCGGTAGAATCCCAGTCTTCTCGTCTGCTCCCATGCAAGCTGCTGTCATTACGCGTTACGGCGGGCCGGAGGTATTGGAGCTGCGCGAGGTTCCCGATCCGCAGCCCAAGCCCGGACAGGTGGTGGTGCGGGTGGAAGCCGCCGGGGTGAACTTTGCCGACATCATGGCGGCGCGCGGCGGATATCCGGGAACCCCGGAGCCGCCGCTGGTTGCGGGCCGCGAGTTTGCCGGCCGGCGCCAAGACACGGGCGATCGCGTGATGGGTTACACGCAGAGCAAGGCGTTCGCGGAGAAGATTACTACGTCGCCGAGCTTGCTGTGGCCGGCGCCGGAGAAGTGGCGGGCGGAAGGAGCGGCGGCGTTTCCGGTCAACTACTTCACCGCATACTTCGCATACTGGAAGGCAGGATTGGTAAATGCGGCGGCGCGCGGGAAGCGGGTACTGATCCATGCGGTCGCGGGAGGCGTGGGCACGGCGGCGGTGGAGATCGGAAACGTGCTGGGTGTCGAGATGTACGGGACATCGTCATCGGATGAAAAGCTGGCGAAGGTGCGCGCGTTGGGACTGCAACACGGGATCAATTACAAACGCGACGACTACGAAGAAAAAGTTCGCGAGCTGACCGGCGGCGAGGGCGTGGACGCCGTGTTCGAGATGCTGGGCGGCGAGCACGTGACCAAGAGCGTGCGCTGCCTGTCGTTCCGGGGGCGGGTCATCACCTACGGTTCGGCGACCGGCGAGCGCGCGACGCTTGATCCGAGGATCCTGTACGACAAGCAGACCAGCGTGCACGGACTGTGGCTGGCGAAGATGTCGCAGCGGCCGGAGGTGATGGAGCCGGCGTGGAAGCGGCTTTCGCAGTGGATTGAGCAGGACCGGCTGCATCCGGTGGTGGGGCATGTCCTGCCGCTGGAGAAGGTGGCGGAGGCGTACCGGCTTCTGGCGGAGGGGCGAAATTACGGCAAGGTCGTGCTGGTCATTGGTAGTCGGTAGTCCGTGGCGCTGGCGAGCGCGCGGCTGCGAGTGCGCGCAAAGGAACGGTTGAGACATGGCAAACACTAAATGGATTCTTAGCGGCGCGCTGTTGCTGGTCATGGTGAGCAGCGTAGCCGCCGCCGCCGACGTGCCGCAGCTCAGCGCCGACATCGGGCCGTGCTGGGTGGAGTTCACGGTGAGCGACGCGGCCAAGAAGCCGGTGTACTTGGCAAAGATACGCACCATCATCCGCTACGGATTCTTGAGCAAGCGCAAGACCGAGTTGGAGCTCTCGACCGATGCGGACGGCAAGGGAAAGTTCACCGGCTTGCCGCAAGAGGTGAAGAAACCGATCCAGTTCACGGTGAGCTACAAGGGACAGAGCAAGACCGTGACGCACGACCCGGGGACGAATTGTCACGCGGCGGTTGAGGTGGAGTTGGGGAGCAAGTGATGAAGCGATTCCCTCAAGGGCTAGAGCCCAATTTCTTTTCGGCGCCGATTGGCACGGCTAAAGGCGTGCCGCACCATCGCGGACCTGCCACGGGTTTCAGGGCCATTTTGCCGCTCGCGACAGTGATGGCGCTGGTGGTGGGCGTGGCGCAGGCGAAGTTCGTCCCCGATCCGATCGTGCGCTACCAGATTGACGCGCGGCTGGACGCGAAGCAGAAGACACTCGCCGGTCGCGAGACGATCGTATGGAAAAACCATACCAGCGGGCCGGTGCCCGATCTGCAGTTCCACCTCTACTTGAACGCTTTCAAGAACAACCAGTCCACATTCATGCGCGAGGGCGGAAGCCGCCGGCGCCAGACGGGTGAGCGCCGCATTAAGCCGGAGGAATGGGGTTACGAGCAGATCCATGTGATCAAGGTGGATGGGCAGGACCTGACGGCGAAGCTGGAGTACATCCATCCCGACGACGACAACGTGAACGACGAGACCGTGGCGCGGGTGCCGCTGGCGCAAGCGATCGCGCCGGGGCAGAGCGTCAACATCGAGATCGAGTGGACCTCGAAGATGCCGCGGATCTTCGCGCGCACCGGGTACCGGAACAATTATTTCCTGTTCGCGCAGTGGTTTCCCAAGCCCGGCGTGTACGAAGGCGCGGGTGAGCGGCATCGACAAACCGCGGGATGGAACTGCCACCAGTTTCACGCGACCACCGAATTCTTCGCCGACTATGGCGTGTTCGACACGCGGCTGACGGTGCCCAGCGACTTTGTAATCGGCGCGACCGGCGTAGAGCGCAGCAGCATGCAGAATCCCGACGGAACCGCCACCTACAACTACTACCAGGAAGACGTGCACGACTTCGCGTGGACGACCGAGCCGAACGCGGACGCGGAGAAGATCACGCGCACCTTCCAGGCGGACCAGCGGGTGACGCCGGCGGAGATTGCGGAGTGGTCGAAAAAAACCGGAGCGCCGCCCGAGGACGTAAAGCTGCAGGACGTGCAGGTGTCGCTGATCATCCAGCGCGAGCACGAGGACCAGGTGGAGCGGCACTTCCGCGCGATCTTTGCGGCCATCAAGTGGTTCGGCCTGTTCTACGGCAAGTATCCCTACGACACGCTGACCGTGGTGGACCCGATTGGCGGGTCGGGCGGGATGGAGTATCCGACCTTCATTACCGCGGGTACGCAGTACTGGCCGGCTTCTCACGCGCTCAGCCCGGAGGGCGTAATCGTGCACGAGTTCGGACACCAGTTCTGGTACGGGATGGTGGGCAACAACGAGTTTGAAGAGGCGTGGCTGGACGAGGGAATCAATTCGTATTCCACGACCAAGGTGCTGGAAAAAGCCTTTCCGCCGGGAGAAATGTACGAGCGGCTGGCGGGAGTGCCGTATCCGGCGGCGGAGTGGACGCGCATGCCGGTACCGAAATACCCGTGGTATGGGGTGGAGTCGGTGCCGCTGGGACAGTACTTCGAGCGCGTGCCGCTGCTGCGGATGTACGCGCGCTCCAGCCGCGGGTATTGGAACCGCGCCCAGGCGGACGCGATGGAGCGCTATGCCTGGCTCGACATGGATGGACAAAGCTATGGCGTGCAGGCCTACGCCAAGCCGGAGGTCACGCTGCTGACCCTGGAGGCGCTGCTCGGCGAGCAGTGGCCTAAGGTCATCCGGACGTATCAGCAGCGCTACCGCTTCCGGCATCCCGACGCGATCGACTTCATGAATACCGTGAACGAAGTATCGGGGCGCGACATGAAGTGGTTCTTTGACCAGACGGTCTACGGCACGGGAATGCTCGATTACGAGGTTTCGGTGACAACCGGCACAGCGAAATCAAGAGAGGGCCTGTTCGACGAGAACGGCAAGCCGGCCTACGTCGGCGCCAAGCATGGCAAGGACAAGGATGGCGAGAAAGAGTCGGAAGTCCTGGTGCGGCGGCTGGGCGAGATGCAGTTTCCGGTAACCCTGCAGGTGCGCTTCGAGGACGGCACGGAGAAGGTCGAGCACTGGGACGGGCAGTATCGGTGGGCAAAGTTCAAGTACGGTGGGAAGTCGAAGGTGGCAGCGGCGGTCATTGACCGGGATTTCGATTGGAAGCTGCAGGTACATCGCACGCATGACAGCTACCTGCAAGAGCCGGTGAAGCTGGCGGCGCAGAAGTGGTATCTGCGCTGGGTGGTGTGGCTGCAGAACGCGCTGATGGCGTTTTCGTTTTTCTCCTAGGAGTCGATGGCCGATGGCCGTTGAGAACAGGGAATGCATGATGAAACCGAGTACAGCAATCGGGCAGGGATTGACCGCGGCGTGGCGGAACAAGTGGATGGTATCCATTTTCTTCGGATGCAATCTGCTGATGGCGGCGGCGGTGGCGGCGCCGATGCATGACGCCATCGCCGATCACGTCGGCAACAGCGCCGTGGGCCAGCAACTGGCGGACGGATTCAGCGCCGCGTGGCTGACGGAGTTCACCATCGTCAACAACGAGTTCCTCAAGAACTTCTCCCTGGGAGTGATGTACGCCGGCATCCTGTTTCTGGCGCTCAACACCCTGCTGGCGGGCGGCGCGTTTGAGGTTTTCTCGTCCGGCGCAGGAGCGGGACTGCACGCTTTCGGCCGTGGCATGGGGAAGTATTTCGGGCGGTTTGCGCGCATCGCGGTGATCGGGTCGCTGCTGTATTTCCTGGCGTTCTGGATTTTCAACGGAGTGCCGGAAAAATGGATTGCGGCGAAATTGCAGAGCGCGAATGCGGCCGGGCCGTGGATGTGGCTGGGGCTGGCGCGAGTGGCGCTGCTGGTCGCATCCGTGCTGGTGGTAAATGCGCTGCTGGAATATGCCAGGGCGGACATGGTGACCGACGAGCACGCGTCGGCGATCGCGGCGTTGTTGCACGCCGCCGGATTTTTCCTGTCGCGCTTCGGGCGCGTGATGTTCATCTACCTGACGCTGGGGCTGCTGACCACGGCAACGATCGCGGTTTACGTGGTGTTCGCGCGCTGGATGCCGCAGCACTCGGTGGCGACGATCTTTATCTGGTTCGCGGTGGCACAGGCGCTGCTGTGGATACGCTGGATGCTGCGGCTGGCGTCGTGGGGCGCGGCAGTGGCCTACTACGGGTCACATGCTCGAGCGCGAGACATGGCCCCAACTGCCGCGGTGGCTGCCGAAGCATAAAGAAATTCCCCACCCCATCGCCTCAAAACCAGAGCGACGAGGGTGGGGCAATCGTCAGAAATGGGGCGAGCTACTGGGTCACGGTTTTGACCACATCGCCCACTTTGAAGCCGGTTCCGCTCACCACCTTGCCGACAGCGGAGACATCGTCCACGTCGCTGATCTGGATAGTGCCGATATCGTTGGACAAGCGGCGAAGGACCTTGCCGGTGGTGGGATCCTTAATTTCCTGCGAGACGCGCTCAACCGTCATCTGATCACCGACTTTGACTCCGGCCTTGGCGCCGACATTGAGGACGACCGAGCCGGACTGCACGAAGGCGACCACGCCTTCGACGTTGATCTTGCGCGCCTGCAGCTTGGGAGCGCCGGCAATGACGCCCGTGCTCATCTGATCGACGGCGCCCTTGACCGCTTCGCCAATGATGGTGGACTGAAAGTCGCTGCTTCCGAAGTCGACCGCGCCGCCTCCGAAGCCATGCCAGTTGCCGCCCCCGCCAAGCAGCGAGGTGCTGCTGCGCGACGACTCGCCCTTGCCGTCGGCCACGGCCAGAATCTCGGCGGTATCGATGTCCACAATCCGGGCATCCAGGGTCACGATGGCTTTGGACTCCTTATGCTTGAAGCCGCCAAGTCCAAATCCGCCCCACCCGCCACCGCCGCCACCTACTCCAGTGTTCTTGTTCTCGCCGCCGAACTGGGTAATGCTGCCGACGATGATGGCGTCCACGCCCAGCAGCTTGCCGAGCTTGGCAGCGCTGTTGGGATTGGCGCGATCGCTGTTGGAGAAATTCTGTTCCTTCAGGATTTTGTCCATCGCCTGGCGCTCAATGACGGAGTAGGTACCGTCCTGCACCAAGCGCTTTACCAGCAGGTCGGAAATGCCTCTGCCTACGTCAACATCGGTGCCAAACAGGGCGGCCACGCCGCTGCGGACGGTAGCGTAATCGAAGTCGAAGACGGCAACGCGCTTCTTGCGCTCGGCGGCGTGACCGAAAACGCAGAGCAGGACAAGCACGGCACACAACGAAACAACTTTGGCCTTCATGCGGAGCCTCCAGCGGTTAATGTCAGGCATCGCTGCACGGTTAACATGGCGCGCGGAACGGCGAGACCTTGGCTGGGCCTCGCCCGCGCTGCTGTCCAGGAGCCAATTTCAGCCAGCCGCCATTGTCCACGATCTCGGGATTTTTGCAAGCGGGAGAACGGCCCGTTTTTTCGGCGAATGGCGGGACGAAGATCGTGGCGCGATGAATAGAAATCCCGGCCGAGAGGGGCCCGCCGGGCGGCATGACTACTCCTGTTTTTCTAAGAATGCGGAGATATTGATCGCACCCGCTGTCGTCTTGATCTTACGCTCCCAATTCTTGTACCCGGACTTTTTCACGACAATTGCGTGTTCGCCCGCCGGAAGATCGACGGATGAGGGAGTATTGCCTATGAAACTGCCGTCCACCTCAATGTCAGCGCCGACGGGATCGGAGTTGATCTGAAGTTTCGCGCCGGCAAATTCGGCCGTTTTGGTCGCCGCGGCATCCTTTGCGGTTGCAGCCGGTTCCTGGTGCTGCATTGCAGCTCTCTTGGGCCAGTCAGCCTTAATCGCATTGCAGGCATCCTGTACGGAGTTGCCGAGAGAACGAGTGGATCTGCTGATAATGGAATCGCCATCGCCGTTGAAGACGGCTACTTTGTTGTCCTTTCGTACCCATCCCTTGCCACCTTCGTGATCGAGCACGACGATGTAGTCTGCCTTCTCTTTCCGGTTGTTGATTATCGCCTCAGGACAACGTTCACCGAACGTTTTCACAATTTCGGCCGTCTGGGGCCGCGCACCGCCTTTTACTTGGCCGCCAAACGCACCGCCTGCGCCCCCGCTACTGCCTTGGATTTCCCACGACTGGCTGTCGGTAACGAACACTCGGGGCTTGATGTTGCTTTCCTGGGAGCTTGCGATAATAGCCGAGCACGCAATCATCAGAAATGCAGCTGCACATCGCATTCAGAAAGCCTCCGCAACTTTAGGAAGAGCGGGACATTATGAATCCTCCTACTTGAGAGTCAAGTTACCGCAGTACCACGACGCTTACTGGTCTAACACTCGAATACGCAGTGCGAGAAGCAGGCCGACCGTGAATCACGATCGGCCTGCTTCTTCCCAACTACCGGTTACGGACTACCGACTACCTGTTTTCAGTACTTCGGCATGGTGGGGTCCACGCGGTCGGCCCAGGCGAGAATTCCTCCTTTGAGGTTTTTCACCTTGGCGAAACCGGCCTGGCGGAGAAAGTCCACTGCCTTGGCGCTGCGTCCGCCCATCTTGCAGTGGGCGACAATCTCGCGGCTGGAGTCGAGTTCGTGGACGCGCTTGGGGAGATCGCCGAGCGGGATGAGATAGCCACGGAGGTTGCAGATCTGGTATTCGTGCGGCTCGCGGACGTCGAGCACGAAAATATCCTCGCCGGCGTCCTGGCGGCGGTTCAGCTCTTCGACAGTGATTTCCGGCAGGTTGGATTGCGAAACCGGCGTCTCCTCGCCGCGGATGCCGCAGAATTCGTTGTAGTCGATCAGTTGGGTGATGGTGCGGTGCGGGCCGCAGACGGGGCAGTCGGGATTCTTGCGCAGCTTGAGCTCGCGGAACTTCATGCCGAGCGCGTCCACCAGCAACAGGCGCCCGATGAGCGGCTCACCCTTGCCGAGAATCAGCTTGATGGCCTCGGTGGCCTGCATCACGCCGACCAGCCCGGGCAGAATTCCCAGCACGCCGCCTTCGGCGCACGAGGGCACCAGTCCCGGCGGAGGCGGTTCGGGGTACAGGCAGCGGTAGCACGGGCCTTCCTCGGTGGCAAAGACGCTGACTTGGCCTTCAAAGCGGAAGATGGAGCCGTAGACGTTGGGCTTGCCGGTGAGCACGCAGGCGTCGTTGACCAGGTAGCGCGTGGGGAAATTGTCGGTGCCGTCCACCACGATGTCGAACTGGCGAAAGAGGTCGAGCGCGTTGGCGCTGGTGAGGCGCGCCTCAAACGGGCGCACGTCGACGTAGGGGTTGATGGCCTTGATTTTCTCCGCGGCGGAGTCCAGCTTCTTGCGCCCGACGTCGGCGGTGGAGTGGATGATCTGGCGCTGCAGGTTGGTGAAGTCCACCACGTCAAAGTCCACCACGCCGAGCGTGCCCACGCCGGCGGCGGCGAGATAAAGCGCTAAGGGCGAGCCTAGCCCGCCTGCCCCGATACACAGGACTTTGGCAGCCTTGAGCCTGGTTTGGCCGTCCATGCCCACTTCGGGCATGATCAGGTGGCGCGAGTAGCGCAGGATTTCGTCGTTGGAGAGGGTGGTGGGAGCGAGCTGGGTGATGGTGGCCATGGTCTGTACTCGATTTGTAATTTGCAATTTATTTGCAATCTGTAATTGGTAATTGAGCAGCCCTGTGCGCCGATTCCGGAAAATTACAAATTGCAATTTACCAATTGCAAATTTCCTCCGGCGATGGACGGCACGATGGAGAGCGTGTCGCCCTCGTTAACCGGGGTCTGCTCCTTGCCGAGGTAGCGGATGTCCTCGTCGTTCAGGTACACGTTGACGAAGGCGCGCAAGCGGCCATCGTCGGTGTAGAGGTGCTTGCGCAGTTCGGGATGGCGCGAGGTGAGGCTGCTGAGCGCCTCGCCCACCGTGCCGGCGTTGACCTCGACCGCGTCTTTCTTGTCCGCATATTGACGCAAGGGCGTCGGAATCATGATTTTCATAAGCTTCATACCCTTTAACTGATGCCCGAGGAATGCGGGTGGATTCAACTGCGAAGTACCGCGGGGTTACTCCGCCTCGAACTCTCTGACTAATACTTTCTCCGCGCTGACCTCGACCGGCTCGTCTTCAAAATGCTTGTCGTCCTCACCTGCCCCGTGCAGCGCGAAGGAGTTCGTGGTGACGGCGCGGCCCTTCTCCACGCCGGTGATGACGTAGGAGCAGCCGATCCAGTGCGCCTCGGCAAGGTCGGTTTGCGACCAGCGCGCGGGATGGTCGGGATGCGAATGATAGAAGCCTACAATATCCAGCCCGCGCTCGCGTCCCTGGCGCTGGATGCGCACCAAGTCGCGGGGATCGATGTGGTAGCGGTCCTGGGGGCGGTCGTCGCGCGTGTTGCCGCAGCGCACGATCTCGGTGACGTGGCGCTCCTCGTCGTCGTCTCCCATGCGCCCCAGCAGCACGCCGCAACATTCGTGCGGGTAGGTTTCCTCGCCGTGCGCGCGGAGGGCGTTAAAAGCGGATTGAGGAATCAGCAGCATCGTTGAATCTACGAATTGACGGATTTACGAATTGGCGGATTATTGTGCGGCTCTCGACAAATTCTTCAATTCGTAAATTCTTCTTCAATCCGTCAATTGCTTCACTCCTCCCAAAACGTCTCGCTCAAGTACTTGTCGCCGCTGTCGGGAAACACGGTGACAATCACCGATCCGCGCGGCGCAGTCTTCGCCACTTCGCGGCATCCGGCCAGCGCGGCGCCGGAGGAGATGCCCGCCAGCAGGCCTTCTTCGCGGGCCAGGCGCTTCACCATCTCGTAGGCGCGCTCGGTGGCGATGCCCAGGTCCGCGTCGGCCATCGCAGGATCGTAAATTCTGGGCACGATGGCGGTGGCCATGTGCTTGGCGCCCTCGATGCCGTGGAAGGAGGAATCCGGCTGCAGCGAGATGCAGCGGACATTCGGATTAAGTTCCTTCAACCGGCGCGTCGTGCCGACGAAGGTGCCGCTGGTGCCGAGCATGGCAACGAAATGGGTGATTCTGCCCTCGCTCTGGCGCCAGATTTCATTGGCGGTGGTTTCGTAGTGTGCGCGCCAGTTCGCGTCGTTGGAATACTGGTCGGCGTAGAAATACCGGTCCGGCTCGGCGGCGAACATCTGGCGCGCCTTGCGAATCGCTCCGTCGGAGCCTTCGCCGGCATCGGTGTAAACGATGTTCGCGCCGTACCCGTTAAGAATGCGCTTGCGCTCTACCGATACGTTGGTCGGCATGCACAAGGTGACGCCGAAACCCACGGCGGCGCCGATCATGGCGTAGGCAATGCCGGTGTTGCCGCTGGTGGAATCGAGCAGTTGCCGGCCCGGCGTAAGCTTCCCCGCCCGTAGAGCTTCGCGCACAATGTTGGCGGCGGCGCGATCTTTGACCGAGCCGCCGGGATTGAACCACTCCGCCTTGGCCAGCACTTCCACGCCGCGCAAGTCCCGGGTGACGCGCGCCAGCCGCAGCAACGGCGTGTTGCCGATGCGCTCCAGCACACCCTGACCCAGCCTGCCGGGCGCGGCATCATGCGCCGGCGCCACCGGCTTCCTTCGCGTGCTGGGAAAAGGCTGCGACATCTGCATCGGATTCGGCTGTGTCCCCACGAGTCCAAAATTAGCGGATCAATTGCGGCGCGGGCAACTGCCCGCCCTCGGGAGGTATCGGATCCCTCCCCAGCGGGTGATTTGCAGCAGCCAGCGTCTCTTGCCTGTCACGGTGTTGGATGTGGTAGGGTGGTGCGGCGATACATAAGGTTGCAATTCCCAGATCATGGCCAAGAAACCTGCCCCACGCACCTATGACGAAGTCCTCGCCTGGCTGCGCGACCACGGCTTCGAACTGTTGCAAGCTCCGGGCGTGCAGAACCGCGTTTTCATCAAGAAATACAACTGCTCAGCGGCCCTCGAAAAGATCGACGACAGCGGAGTGAAGATCTTCGCCCACCCGGGCTACCTGATCGGGGGCGAGATCGCGAAGCTGGTCAATCGCGGATATCAGCAGTTTTTCAAGACCACCAAGAGCGAAGCGCCCGCCACCGCCGACCAGCTCAAGTCTTTGCACCAGTTCACGGAAGAGCTGAAGGAAGCCATCGGGGCGCCCAGCTTGTATAACGAGTCGCTGGGCACGGTAAGCGAGAACTACGTCTACGACCGCGTGCAGAACCGCGATGAGCCGTTGGCGGTACGCCCCAAGCGGCCCTGGGAGAAGGCCAAGAGCGAGCGCCGCCGCTGAGCAGTTCCACAGTTGACCTACCCTGATCCCTCGGAAAAATTCCTGGAATGAAAAAAACTGGCGGAACGAATTCCGCCAGCTTGCGTTCGCTGGGCCGGAAAACTACGGTCCTCGCGATGGTGAAGTTCGACCTGGTCCGGAAATCGCGCAGTTCCGATGTCCGGTCCAGTATGCACCGATCAATGCGGCTTCATCTGTCCAGGTGCAGACGGCTTGCCATGGGTATGCGGCTTCGACCCCGCAATCGCGGCCGTGCCATCACCCGCCGAGACGAATTGGGCCAAGTAATCGACGAGTTGATCGGTCGTCGGAGAACCAAGACCCGTTGTGGCATCCCAGCCCGGTCCGGCGCTGAATCCCTGCACTCCAAAGGCCGAGTTATTGCCGCTGGTCACGTCGAAGAAAGACGCTGCGTAGTGCGGCTTCGCCTGGCCAATATGGTAGAGCGCCTTATTGATAAAGCCCAGGTTGTGTCCGGCTTTCTGGTCGGCGATCGTCAGGATGGCTGCCCACTGTGGCGAGCCGGCACTGGTGCCGCCGAAGAGATACATGCCGGCCGCGATGCCCGGAATGTTGAGGTAAGTCAGGGCACCATGGAAGACAGCCGCGCTGTACGACACGTCAGGCTCTCCTCGCTGCTTGCCGCCGTGGATCGTTCCTTGCTGGTACGACGGCTCGTCAAACACCACGCTGAATCCGCCGCCGGTTGCCCCACCTCCAATGTTGCTTTCGTTCCATGCAATCTCGCCCTGATAAGTTCCGGGAGCCGGGTTGGCGGCCGGATCACAGCCAAGGCTCGCCAGGCAATAGCGAGCCGCGTGCAGCTCGGTACCGCCCACGGCGGTGACCAGCGGGTCGGTGGCAGGCGAGGAGGCCGCTTGAACCAGGGATGAGCCGTCGCACGACCCTTGTCCCGCACCGTCGTCACCTGAAGAAGCGAAGAGCGTGATGTTCGCCAGCGTAGCGTCCGCAAATACCTGGTGTTGTTGCGCGAGCAGGTCGGGATCCATACAACTTTCATTCAAGCCGAAGCTCTGCGAAATGACGTCGCCGAGGTGGTTGTCCACCGCATACTTGGTGGCGCTCAGAATGTCGGTGGTGAAGCTCGATTTTGCCAGGACCAGCGTGATGTTAGCGCCGGGGGCGATCGCGTGCGCCCACAGTACATCCAGCGAGATCTCCTCCGCCCACCCCGTCATGGTGGGATTACCGGGAACGAATGGAGTCAGGCCATCCGGCGCCACCTGGGTGAACGTGCCGAGGCTGGAGTCGGGCGGGCCGCCAAGCCCGTTCAAGCTGGGCAGACCGTAAAAACTGTTGTAGGTATTCAACTGCAGCACAATGTTCGGGGACTGGAATGCGTCGACGATGACGATCGTCTTTCCCCTGCCGTCGAAGCCTGCATTGATCAGCGTGTCGATGTTGTACCCATGACGCATCTGATACGGGTCGTAGCAGGTAGTACCCGGGTTGAGGCCGACTACCTGGCAGGTGAAGAGGCCATAGTTCGCACCCACGGCAGCGGCTGAGATTGCCTGCGGGCCAACCTTGACGAATGGCGACGCGAACGAGCTAACTCTGGCTGCACTGCCGGTGATTGGCGCTTTGCTGGTAATCGAGGTTTGCGCGTTCAGGACTGCAGGCGCAATGAGCAGCGCCGAACAAAACGCAATCGCGTTCAAAACTAGTCTTCTGTTTACGGTACTCATACCTCACCTCCATGTGGGTATTTCGCGAGCCGGAGACATTCGGTAAGCCCTATGTAAGGAAATGGGGGAGCGCGATAGCGTACGCTGAGGCGGGATAGAGGTCAAGCAGCCTACTGCGGCTCTGCCTACTGCGGCTCGAGAATTTCTTCCACGCCCATCATCTTGCCTTTTTCGATCGTTACCGAGCGCGTAATCGGTTTGTAGCCGGGAAGACGCAGCGTGAGTTTGTAGCTTCCCGGCGCGACCGCCAGTTTGGCTGGAGTTCGAGATGGGGCTTGCGCTTCGCCCAGCCAGATTCCCGCGCCCTTGGGACGCGTGCGGACCTCCAGCACACCGTCGTCTGCCCCAGGCTTGCCGAAGAGACGCCGCAGCCGGTGGAAAGGAGAGGTCCCTTGGGACGAAGCGACGTTGGTGGGCGTCGCCGGCGTAGCGCCGCTCACCGGCGCCAGTGCGGGTGCGAAGTTGAATGTCCTGCCGGAAGTTACTTCGGCATAGGTGATCTGCGGCTTGTAGCCTTCCTTGCGCAGCGCGATGCGATGCTGGCCCTCGTTGAGGGTGAGGCGAGCCGGGGTTTGCTGCCCGCTGTCGCGGCCGTCTATGTAAATGGCCGCGCCCGTCGGGTCGCTGTTCAGCGCGACATAGCCGTACGCTACCTGCAATTTGACGGCGAGCAGCAATTTCTGTCCGGCAACCACCTCCATCTGGCGCGTCTCCGGCTGATAGCCCTTGAGGGAGAAACCTATCGTGTGCCGCCCGGGAGTCAATCTCCTGGCCGCAAACGGCGTCTGCCAGTCGCGGTTGTTTCTGCCATCGATCGTCACCGAGGCCCCAAACGGCGTCGAGGAAATTTGCAGGTCGCCTAAACCGGCCGCAGTCGCCGCTTGGCCGGGTGCCTGCGCCGGCGCGCCCGCGACTCCATTCGCATGCGCGCGAGGACGGGCTCCGGGCGGTGCTTTTTCCTGCCGCGTGCTTGCGTCGGGGCTGGCGTTCTTGGGGTTCGCTCCCGACGGCGTGCGCGGCGACCGCAGATATGCTCCCAGCGCCAGGGCAACCACCACGACGGCGGCCACGATGGCAATCACCGGCCTGGATTTCTTCGGCGGCGGCACGGGAACGGACGCGCGTGGGGGGGCTACCACCGTGGTATCGAGCGCGCGGGGCATCGGCGGGGCTGGCTTGGTGGCTGTCGCCGCAACCGCAGCGGGTTCCGCGGCTGGCGAGCCCTGTACGACCTCGCTGGTGGGAGTGACCGGCCTGAAGATAGGCGTCGGCGCGACTGCAGTGGCGGTGTCCAGCGACTGGTAATTCTGCAGATCGCGGGCGAACTCGGCGCCGCTGGCGTAGCGCTGCTCGGGCGCCTTGGCCAGCGCCTTCATCACCACGGCGTTCAACCCGGGATGCAGGTGGGCCTTGAGGTCGCACGGCGCCGACGGGGCCTCGTTCACGATTTTGTAGATAATCGTGGTGACGTTTTGGTCGGCGAACGGCCGCTCGCCCGTGATCATTTCGTAGAGCACCACCCCCAGGCTGAACAGATCGGAGCGCCCGTCCAGCGGCTTGCCCTTCACCTGTTCCGGAGACATGTAATTGGGCGTGCCCACCACCTGCCCGGTGGAGGTCATACCTGAGCCGCCGCCCTTGGCGACGCCGAAGTCCATGATCTTCACCGGGCCGTCGGTCTGCAACATGATGTTGGCCGGCTTGACGTCGCGATGAATAATGCCGCGGCTGTGGGCGTAATCGAGGCCGGCGCATACTTGCCGCACGATTTCAATGATCTTCTCCAGCGGTTGCACCTTTTGCTGCTTGAGCAGTTGCTGGAGCGTGTGCCCCTCGATGTACTCCATGGCAATGTAGAACATGCCTTCCTGCTCGCCGGCGTCGTAGATAGTGATGATGTTGGGATGGTTCATCACGCCGGCGGCGCGCGCTTCGTTCTTGAAACGCTGCAGCATCTCCTCGCCATCCATGCTGAGCACGTCGAAGCGCAGGGTCTTGATGGCAACGGTGCGGCCGATGTTGGGGTCCGTCGCCTTGTACACCACGCCCATGGCGCCCTTGCCGAGCTCCGCTGCGATCTGGTAACGGCCGATCTTCTCCATGGACATGCGAATACCGTGGACCGCGCAATCAGGCCGGGGAGGCGTGTGGTTTGGGTGAGCGCGAACTAATGGCCGTTGCGCCGGAGCCTACCGCACCTCAATCCCAAGGGCAACGAATCACAAGTGCGCCGTGGAGCACCCATCGCACGCCGCTTCACGAGTTGCCGCGTTTGAGAGTCGGCAAAACGGAAGCGTACATAATACCGCCTTGAATTCGACAATTTGTCATTTCGTCAATTTCTCGCGGTCCGTCCACTTCGCCGGCAGCGACGGCGGCTGGTACTGGTCCATGTAATCGAGCGCGCTGCGCACGTCGGGCGCAAATTCGTACATGGCACGGTACGCCGGCTTGGCGAAGCGTTTCTCGTACATGTGCTCGAACAGCGACGTCAGGGGATCGTAATATCCGTCCGGGTTGATGAATACCACCGGCTTGGTGTGCTGCCGGAGCTGTTTGAGCGTGATGACCTCCAGCACCTCTTCCAGGGTGCCGAAACCGCCGGGCAGTGCCAGAAACGCGTCCGCGCGCGCCTCCATGGTGGCTTTGCGCTGGCGCACGTCCATGGTGACGATCAGTTCGTCGGCAGCTTCGTACGCCAGGCCGCGGTCGGCAATGAACTTGGGAATCACCCCGACAACCTTACCGCCGCCGCGCTGCACCGCGCGCGCCACCGCCCCCATCAGCCCGACATTGGTTCCGCCGTACACCAGGCCGTGTCCGCGGCGGGCGATCTCGGCGCCGAGTTCCTCCGCGAGCGCGAAAAACGACGCATCCACGGCGTCGCTGGACGAGCTGAAAACACAAATGTTCCTGGCCATCGAGTTTGTGCCCTGCCGCGATTCTTGGCCTATTCCCCCCGGCACGCAATCGTTTTCTGGTTCTTAAGAAAACCATCACTCTGCTGCTGGCCGCCGCCGCTCCCACCGCATCGCACAACGCGCTGGAAACGATCTCATTTTTTGCCGGCCAGCTCGCTACTGCGTTTCTCACTCGAACACCTCAAACGCGCGAGCGGATACGATGTGGGTGGGCTCTCCCATCTCTGGGGTTTCGTTGACGGCTTCTTCTCCGACGCGCTAAAATCTATTGGTTTGCCTGTACTGCCGGGCCCCGTCAGGGGTTGCCGCCGCCGTCCTGGCGGATGGAAGCAGAGCACGCAAGGTTCATGGGCCGCGGGCGCTGGGGCGCCGGGCTGTCTTGATGGAGGCTTTATGTACGCGGTCATCCGCGCCGGGGGAAAGCAGTACCGGGTCGCTCCTGGAGACGTCATCCGGGTGGAGAAACTCAACGGCGATCAGCAGCAGGTGGAATTCGGCGACGTGCTCGCCGTCTCCGCCAACCAGGGCGAGTTGGGCAAGCCGCAGGGCGAAGCCCGCGTGGTCGGCCAGGTGGTGGCCCAGGTCAAGGGCGACAAGGTGCTGGTCTTCCACTACAAGCGCAAAAAGCAATACAAGAAGCTCAATGGACATCGCCAGCAGTACACGGCGGTGCGCATCACCGAGATTGCTTTTGATGGGCAGAGCTTTAAGGCTCCCAAGCCGACGGCGGTAGCTTCCACGAAGAATGCGGACGCGGAGGAGCACGCGTCGGGCGCTGGCACTGGAGCAGAAACCAAGACCGCGCGTCATGGTGGCAGCTCGAAGAAGACGGCTCCGGAGTCCAAGGGCGGCTCTTCTCCGCAAAAGAAGTAGCTTCGAGTTTCTCGTTTCTGGTTTCTAGTTGGCGGTCTGCCGCTGGAGCTGAAACCGAAACTCGGCGCCGCGATCTAGAAACTGAAACCTGAAACTGGAAACTGGATCTTGTTATGGCTCACAAAAAAGGATTAGGCAGTTCACGCAACGGCCGCGACTCGAATTCGCAGCGGCTGGGAGTCAAAGTGTTCGGCGGGCAGACCGTGCCCGGCGGCTCGATCATCGTCCGCCAGCGCGGCACGCGCATCAAGCCCGGCCTCAACGTCGGCCGCGGCAAGGACGACACCCTCTTCGCCAAGATCACTGGCAAAGTGAAGTTCGTGGACAAGGGCGGCTCGGGCAAGTTCGTGCTCGTGGAGCCGGCGGAAGCGTAATCAGCTATCAGCCGTCAGCCATCAGCTCTGCGCGGTGTGGCGCCGGCATTGGCATCGCTCACAATTACAGGCACGGCAGCGCCGTGCCTTTTGCTTTCGGGCGAGCGATGATCGACTGAAAACTGCTAGCTGACAGCCGATAACTATGTTCATCGACGAAGCCAAAATTCAGGTCAAAGCCGGCAACGGCGGCAACGGCTGCATGGCCTTCCGCCGCGAGAAGTTCGTGCCCCGCGGCGGACCCTCCGGCGGCGACGGTGGCCACGGCGGCGACGTCATCATGGAATCCAGCGAGCGCCACAACACGCTCGTCCACTTCCGCTTCAATCCCGAATACAAGGCCGAGCGCGGGCGCCACGGCGAGGGCTCCAACAAGACCGGCCGCGAAGGCGCCGATGTTGTGCTCAAAGTGCCGGTCGGAACCATCGTGTACGACGAGGCCAGCGGCGAGCGCCTGCACGACTTCTCTCATGCCGACGACCGCATCGTGATCGCGCGTGGCGGGCGCGGCGGGCGCGGCAACGCGCGCTTTGCCACCTCCACCCACCAGGCGCCGCGCGAGTGCGAAGCCGGATTTCCGGGCGAGGAGCGCACCCTGCGCCTGGAACTCAAGCTGCTCGCCGATGTCGGGTTGGTCGGATACCCGAACGCCGGCAAGTCCACCCTGATCTCGCGCCTCTCGGCGGCGCGTCCGAAGATTGCCGACTATCCGTTCACCACCCTGGAACCGAACCTGGGCGTCGTCGTGGTAGGCGCGGAGCCGAACGAAATCAGCTTCGTGGTTGCCGACATCCCCGGCCTGATCGAGGGCGCGCACACCGGCGCCGGCCTGGGCACGCAATTCCTGCGGCACATCGAGCGCACGCGCCTGCTGGTGCACCTGGTGGACGTCTCCGACTCCAACGGCCGCCCCGACCCGGTGAAGGATTACGAAGTCATCACCAAGGAACTCTCCAGCTTCGGCGCCGGACTGGAGCAAAAGCCGGTGCTGGTGGCAGCGTCGAAGATGGATGTCGTGAACAAGGATAAGCTGGCGAAGCTGCGCCGCTACTGCAAGAAGCACACCTTGCCGCTCTATCCCATCTCCGCGGTGACCGGCGAGGGTATCGCCAAGCTGACCCACGCCATCGCCAACAGTGTCATGGAGGTGCGCAAGGCCGAACTTGCTGCCGCTGCAGAGCCGCCGCCCAACGCCGAGACGATCGCGAGGTAGTTGTTAGTAGTTAGTAGCTGAGGGATGGTCTGATCAACCCCGGATTTTGAAGGGGACGGCCTTCAGGTCGTCCGTAAATGCTGTACAAAGGGTACGGCTTTAGCCGCTGAGGGACCGGCGATGCGCTTGTTCAGAGCTTCCCTAGTAGTTAGCAGTCAGTAGTTAGAGCGTGTTTCAAGAATCGTTCTCTGCCTTCCGGCGATCTCAGCAAGTGCCTTGGAATCAGGCCTCCAAGGTGCCCCGGCATCAAAGTCGTTACTATTTGAAACACGCTCCTAGGAGTTGGCGCGGTTCGCTTAGCGGCTGTGCGGTTGGTGGGGGCAACAGGTACATGGGTTAGCAACGTGGCATGTCCTCTTCCCACTTGCAACTTCCGACGCGACAGACGACACTTCGACCGAGGCGAGCCAACTACCAGTTACCAACGACTAGCTACGAACTACTGTTTCATGAACGTTGCCCTTTTCGGCGGAACCTTCGATCCGGTACATCGCGGCCATCTCGCGGTGGCGCGCGCGGCGCAGACAGCCCACCAACTCGGCCGCGTTTATTTTGTTCCTGCCGACCTCCAGCCGCTCAAGCAGGGCCAGCCGGTGACGCCCTTTTACCATCGCTACGCCATGTTGGCGCTCGCCACGCGTGCCGAGAAGACATTCATCCCCTCGCTGCTGGAAGCCCCGGGCGAAGACGGCCGCCGCACGCCCAGTTTCACCATTGATACTGTGCGACGCTTCCGCGCCTCGCTGCCCAAAAGCGACCGTCTGTTTTTCCTCCTCGGCATTGATTCCTTCCTGACCATCGCCAAGTGGCGAGAGCCGGAGGCGCTGTTGCGCGAAGTTGAGTTTATTGTGGCCAGCCGCCCGGGATTTTCGCTCGCCGACATCGCCGGCGCGCTGCCCGCATCCCTGCGCCCCAGGAACGCCGTTGCCAAGCCGTTCCAACATCAGCCTGCGAGCGGTGACCTCGCGCTCGGCGGCGTCACGCTGCACCTCCTCGCCGGCCTTAAGGATAAAGCTTCCGCCACCGAGATTCGCGGTTCGGTTTCCCGCCGCCGCGGCGTCTCGCGTTTCCTGGATGAGGCGGTCGCTGCCTACATCGCCAAGATGCATCTGTACAAGTCATCCGCGCCGCGCGCCCGGCGTGCCGCTCCGGCGCGGAGAAAGGTGGCCTCCATACGCGACCGCCAATAGCCGTGCCCCCATCCCGCAGGGCTCCTGCATCCGCCGTACCTCCGTGTTTCCGTGGTCAATTCATCACCCTGGTCTGGCAGAGGTTCCATGCCTAAGAAAAACGCATTGCAGCGCCAGGTCGCTGACGCCATCGCCGCCGCCGAGGAAAAAAAGGCGGAAGACCTCACCGTCCTCCAACTCGACAAGGCCGCCGGCGGCTTCACCGACTATTTCGTCATCTGCTCCGGCAGCAACCCCAGGCAGATTCAAGCCATCTCCGATGAGGTCGAGCAGAGACTTTCGCACGCCGGGCTGCGGCCCGCCCACGTCGAGGGCTACAAGCAAGCTGAGTGGGTCCTGCTGGACTACGTGGACTTCGTGGTCCACGTCTTCTCGCAGAAGGCGAGAAATTTCTACAACCTGGAGCGGCTTTGGAAGTCGGCAAAACAGTTGACGCCCGGGGAGCTGCGAGCGGCTCCCCGGAAACGCGCGCGCGCGAAAGCCTCTGCACCGAGCCGCGCTCATCGTGCGCGCAGCCGCGCTCGCAAAGCCTAGAAACACGCGCGGTCGCCACGCGGCGGAATCCACGCCTGGATCGGCGCCCGGAGCTGGCAGGCCCTTGCAAATCCGTCCCTGAAGGCGGCCGCTTTTCTCGGAACTTCCCTTCCAGTTGACTCGTAGCTACACCCTGGCGCTTAATGTTTTTGAGGAGTCCTTTCGGGGTGAGGTCCGTCTAACGCTCATGAAATTCAGCCGAACCTCCAGCTTCCGCGAGCCGGTCGTCATTGCGCTGGAAAGCCTGTGGTCGCACAAGCTGCGCTCGTTTCTCACCTTGCTGGGCGTGATCATCGCCGTCACCGCCCTCATCGGGGTGATATCGGCGGTCAACGGTCTCAATACCTACGTCGCTGAGCGCCTCGCCAACTTCGGCGTCAACGTCTTTTACGTTGCCCGCTACCCCATCATCACTAACGCCAAGGATTTCCTGGAAGCGCGCCGTCATAACCGCAAGCTCGACCTCGACGACTTCGGCTACCTCCGCGATCACATGGTTCTGGCCGAAGACGTCGGCGCCCAAGACTGGCGCAACAAGGACGTGCGCTCCGGCAACCAGAACATCGACGACGTCACCGTCCGCGGCGCCACCGCCAACATCATTGACGTCACCACCGACAAGGTCGCCCGTGGCCGCTTTTTCTCGGAAACCGAGTACCAGCACCGCGCCAACGTCGCCGTCATCGGCAACGATCTCGAAGAGCGCTTCTTCCGCACCGTGGACGCGCTGGGCAAAACGATCGTTGTCGGCGGCGTGCCCTTTGAGGTAGTCGGTGTCGCCGAGAAAAACGGCACCGCCTTCGGCCAGAGCCAGGACAATTTTGTTTACGTTCCCCTGACCACCGTCTTGAAGGTCTGGGGCCAGGAAGGACCCGACTCGCAGGGATTGTGGGTGGCGGTCAAGTCCAGTTCCCCGGGCGTGATGGAGGAGGCCAAGGGTCAGGCCCGCGCCTTCATGCGCGCGCGCCGCCACCAGGATTTCAACGAGAAGGACGCCTTCGGCATCATCTCCAGCGAATCCGTCACCGGCCTTTGGAACCAGATTTTCGGCGGCCTGGCCAACGCTTCCATTGGCATCGTTTCCATCTTCCTGGTCATCGGTGGCGTCGTCATCATGAACATCATGCTGGCGACCGTAACCGAGCGTACCCACGAGATCGGCCTGCGCAAGTCCGTCGGCGCGCGCAAGCGCGACATCATGATGCAGTTTGTGGTCGAGTCCTCGGTGATGGCCGCCATGGGTGGCTTGTTCGGCGTCCTGCTCGCCGTGGTAGTCACCACAATCGTTCGCGGCCTGACCGCCATGCCGATGCGCACGCCGCTCGGCGTTGTGTTCTTCGCGCTGGCCGTGTCCACCGTCGTAGGATTATTTTTCGGCCTCTGGCCCGCCATCAAGGCCGCCAAGCTCGACCCCGTGGTCGCGCTGCGGGCGGAGCTATAGTAGTTGACGAGTTGTAGCGGTTTTAGGATTGAAGTTTCCGCTTTGAAGGGGCGCGGCTTCAGCCGCGCCGTTCTGGGCCAAGATTTTCGCGGCTTTAGCCGCTGAGGGAAGTGGTCGTTACCCTATGCCCCTGATGGCTACATCGAAGCGTCAGAGCCTGCTTGAGAACATCCTCATGGCGCTGGATACGCTGCGCACCAACAAGCTGCGCTCCGCCCTCACCCTCATCAGCATCATGGTCGCGGTGGCTACCCTGATCGCCGTGGTCGCGCTCCTCATGGGCTTGGACCGCAACATCCAGGAATCCATCCAGGGCTACGGCACCAACACTGCCTTTTTCTCCCATCTGCCCACCGGCCCGCACTTCGGCCGCCTCAGCAAGGAAGAGCGCATGCGCAAGCCGCTCAGCTACGACGACTATCTCGCGGTCCGCGATTCCTGCACCGCCTGCGTCCACGTTACCGTGTCTCTGTTCAATGACCAGCAACTCAACACCGCGCGCTACAAGGGCGAGGAGGTTACCGGCCTCGATTTTCGCGGTGCCACCGGCGAGTTCTTCTCGGTTTACGCCAACGCCGTTGTCGCCCAGGGACGCCCCTTCACCGAGGCGGAGAACCTCCACCACCGCGAGGTCGCCGTCATCGGTGAAGATGTCGCCACCGGTCTCTACCCCGGCATGAATCCCATCGGCAAGCCGGTCAGCGTCGGCGGTCATGAGTTCGAGGTCGTCGGCGTCTTCGAGAAACCTCGGGGTGGCCTCGGCGGCCCCGATAACAGCGACCGCCGCCTGGTGATTCCCTACTGGTCGTTCCGGAAGCTCTATCCCGGCGCGAAATTTCACGGCATCCGCATCGAGGCCGGCAACAACCGCCTCGATGTCGCCGTTGACCAGACCCGCGTCGCCCTCCGCCGCACCCGCCGCGTCATGTACGACAAGCCCGACGACTTTAGCTTTGCCACTTCCGAGTCCCTCATCCGCGACTTCCACAACATCGTCGGCATGGTTGCCCTGGCCATCATCGTGATCGCCTCCGTCGGCATGATGATCGGCGGCGTCGGTGTCATGAACATCATGCTCGTCTCCGTCACCGAGCGCACCCGCGAGATCGGCGTGCGCAAGGCGATGGGCGCGCGACGACGCGATATCATCTGGCAATTCCTCACCGAAGCCATGGTGCTGGCCGCCACCGGCGGCCTGGTCGGCATTGCCGTCGGCTACCTCGTCAGCGGTACCGTTCACATGGTTGTGCCTTCCCTGCCCACTTTCGTGCCCATCTGGGCGGTGCTGTCCAGTTTCACCGTCGCCACCAGCGTTGGCCTTTTCTTCGGCATGTACCCCGCCGTCAAAGCCGCTCGCCTCGACCCCGTCGTCGCCCTCCGCTATGAATAGCCCCATCGCGTCCTTGGCCCCGCTCCACAACTTTCCCCGCTTCTCAGTGTTTATTTGAAGACAAGTGTGGAACCCACACATCCAATAATCCACGCCTTCGCAGCGGCTTTAACTCTTCCGCACGGGCAAGTTCAAAAGGAGTACAGATGATCAAAGCACGCACCGCATTTGCCATCGCCATTCTGCTCGCGGTTCTGCTGCCGCTCACCATGATGGCGCAGACCGAAGCCCCTCCCCCCCAGGGACAGGGCCAGGGTATGGGCGAGCACCACGGCCACATGGGGCGCATGGGCGAACCCAGCGGGCAGGCCCACCTCGACCACCTTTCCCGCATGTTGAGCCTCACCGACGAGCAGAAAGCCAAGGTCAAGCCGATCCTGGACGACGTCGGCGCCCAGGCGCTGAAGATTCGCCAGGACACTTCGCTGTCGCCGCAGGATCGCATGGCCAAGATGCGCGACCTGCACGAGAAAGCCATGACGCAGGTCCGCGGCATTCTCACCCCTGAGCAGCAGACGAAACTCGATCAGATGCAGAACCACGAGGGCATGGGCCACGGCAAGGGCATGGGCCACGGCCAAGGCATGGGTCCCAAGGACCAAGGCCAACAACAGACACCACCCCCGCAGCAATAACTGACGCTCTGCCGCGATACCAACTTAATGCTGCAGGCCCCGGCGCCCTCGCCGGGGCTTCGCTTTGCAGTGACCACTGACGACTGCGGCGGCGGCCCTCGACCGTCGCGCCGGTTTCATCGACAATCGGCAATGGTTTTGCTTTCCCTGAAGCCTGTAGCCTGCAGCCTTCTCCCGCATCTAATGGCCATGCCCGAACCGCAAACAGCCGTCTTTGGCGGTGGATGCTTCTGGTGCCTGGAAGCGGTCTTCGCCCGCGTCACCGGCGTAACCTCAGTCGAGTCCGGCTACATGGGCGGACGCCGCGAAAATCCCACCTACCAGCAGGTTTGCTCCGGCGCTACCGGACACGTGGAAGTAGTGCGCGTGACCTTTGACCCCGACCAGGTTAGCTACCGCGAGCTGCTCGACGTCTTCTTCACCATCCACGACCCCACCACGCTCAACCGCCAGGGCAACGACGTCGGCACGCAGTATCGCTCCGTAATCTTCTATGCCAACGAGCACCAGCGCCGCCAGAGCGAAGAAGTGATTGGCGAACTCAACGCCGCGCACGCCTTCTCCAGCCCGATCGTCACCGCCGTCGAGCCCGCCGGGACTTTTTACCTCGCCGAGCTATACCACCAGCAGTACTACGCCGCCAACTCCTCGGCGCCCTACTGCCAGTACGTCGTCGCCCCCAAGCTCAAGAAGTTTGAACAGAAATTCGCCAAGAAAATGACGTAGCGTGTGGCCCTCGCGGGTATGGCATGGTCTTGTAGGCCCCCGGCAAATCAAAAAATCGCGGGCTCGATGCCCGCGATTCCTGTCTTTACTCGCAACTCACAACCCGCAACTGGGAACTAACGGCGATACCCTCCGCCGTTATACCCGCGATCATAGCCGGCGCGGAAGCCGTCCTGGTATGCCCGCTTGTACGCCATTTCGCTGCCGTACGAAGAGTTGTATCCGTTGTGCCCGTTCCGGTAGGTGGCGCTGTACGTCGGCCGGAAGCTGTGGCCGTTGTTGCGGTCCGACTGCCCGTATCCGACCCCTTCCCGGAAGCCGTTATTGTAGGCGATGGTCTGCGCGTTGTTGTTGCCAGGGCCGTTTGGACCTCTGCCGTACGTCCCATTGGGGGTGCGGTATGGGCCCGGCGCACCGCCGCCATCCCGGCCATAGCCGGCGCGATATCCGTTCAAGTACGCCTGTCCGTTGTTATGAGGATGCCAGCCGCGCCCATGTTCCCGGTCATAGCGCCCGTCCTGCACTCCTCTGTCGTAGGGGACGTCCGAATGGCCCAGGTAGTGCCACCCGTCGCTCTGTCCCCACGGCGAACCTTGCGCCAAGCTGGCCCCGCTCATCAGGAAAAATACCGCCACTGCTAAGACCACCGTCATCATTCTGGATCTCATATCCACCTCCGTCCTGTGGGATGCGATTGCCGGCCCTGCAGGGAAAATCCCTTTCGACCAAGTGGCTGACATTGGTAACACACCTGCGCCACCTTTGTTGCGATGCTCCCTAAGCGCCCCGGCCCGGCGTTTACCAAACTGAGACACTAGTCCCCGAACTCCGGGCTGTCAAACGACAAGGTCTGTCGGACTTTCGGTTCAGTAGCTTATGTGGCACCTCTCTCGCTTTCACGACGACCGCATTACCAATTACCGCAACCGCTCTTGCCATCGACCATCGACCATCGGCCATCGACTGAGTTACATTGATTGGCTCATGTCTGCCCCCGACTCCCACTTCGTCCGCGCCTGCAAGGGCCAGCCGACGCCGCTCACGCCTGTCTGGTTTATGCGCCAGGCCGGACGTTACATGGCCGAGTACCGCGAGGTCCGCCGCCGCCACTCCATCGTCGAAATTTGCAAGACCCCCAACCTTGCCGCCCAGGTCGCCATCGAGGCCGCGGAAATCCTCGGCGTGGACGCGGCCATCGTCTTCGCCGACCTGCTGCTCCCCCTGGAAGTCATGGGCATTCCTTTCCACTTCCAGGCGGGCGAAGGCCCGGTCATTGAGAAGCCGGTGCGCACCGCCGCCGACGTGCACGCGCTCCGCGTTGACTTCTCCGCCGACCTTAACTATGTCGCCGACTCCGTCCGCCTGGTCGCCCAGCATTTCGGCGCCAAGCTGCCCGTCATCGGCTTTTGCGGCGCGCCTTTCACCCTCGCCAGCTACATGATCGAGGGCGGCGGCTCGCGCAACTACGTCGAAACCAAAAGGCTGATGTACCGTTCCACCGAAGCCTGGAACGAGATGATGTCCAAGCTCATCTCCGTGCTCGGCGACTACGTCATCGAGCAGGCCCGCGCCGGCGCCGACGTGGTGCAGATCTTCGATTCCTGGGTCGGCTGCCTCAGCCCCGCCGACTATCGCCGCTTCGTGCTGCCGCGCACCACCGAACTGGTGCAGCGCGTCAAGCACGCCGGCGTGCCGGTCATTTACTTCGGCACCGAGACCGCCACCCTGCTCCCGGCGATGAAGGAAACCGGCGCCGACGTTATCGGCGTCGACTGGCGCATCCCGCTCGATGCCGCCTGGAAGAGCCTCGGCCCGCGCAGCGCCGTGCAGGGCAATCTGGATCCCGTCGTGCTCTTCGCCAACAAGAGGGAAATCCACGCCCAGGCGGAAGACGTGCTCCAGCGCGCCGGCGGACGGCCGGGCCACATCTTCAATCTCGGCCACGGCATCCTGCCCGATACGCCCGTGGACCACGTCAAGGACCTCTGCGACTTCGTGCACCACTACTCCGCCAGGTACGCCACCGCCGCTAAGGTCGAATGGTTCGGGGAAGCGCAATGATGGTGGAAACGCCGGGCTTTAGCCCGGCGAAGAGCGCACCTTATTTATGATTTGTCATTCCGAGGGCTCGGTCGGTCACGGCTTCAGCCGTGACCGAGGCGCGAAGCGCCGAAGCCCCGAGGAACCTGCTTTCGCATGACGGAACCGAGAAAATCCGCCGTTCTCCTCCTCGCCCACGGCAGCCCCGACTCGCCCGACGAGGTTCCCGAATTCCTGCGCAACATCGCCGGTCGCCCGCTTCCGCCCAACGTCGTCGAAGAAGTCAAACACCGCTACTCCCTCATCGGCCACTCGCCGCTGACGGAAATCACCATGAAGCAGGCCGAAGCCGTGCAACGCGAGTTGGAGCGCGTTCGCCCTCGAACGCGGGTGTACGTCGGCATGCGCAACTGGAAGCCGTTCATCGCCGACACGGTCCAGCAAATGTCCGCCGACGGCATTGCGCACGCCGTCATCATCTGCCTCGCGCCACAGAACTCGCGCACCAGCGTCGGACTCTACCAGCGCGCGCTGGGCGAATCCACGCCATTCTCCGTCGACTTCGTCGAGAACTGGCACGATCACCCTTTGCTCATCCGCGCCTTTGCCGAGAAGTTGCAGCCAGGCTGGAAGCGCGCCTGCGAAGAAATCGGCGCGCGTCTGCCCATCGTCTTCACCGCCCACAGCGTGCCCACGCGCACCATCGAGGAGGGCGATCCCTACGAGCGGCAGGCGAAAGAGACGGCCGAAATGGTCGCCATGGATGTGCCTTCGCTCGCCAATGATGACTGGACCTTTGCCTTCCAGAGCCAGGGTATGTCGGGCGGCGTGTGGCTGGGGCCGACGGTCGAGGACACGATTCTTTTGCTCCAACAGAAAGGCCATCGTGGCGTTTTCATCCAGCCTATCGGGTTCGTCTGCGACCACGTCGAGGTGCTCTACGACATTGACATCGCATTCAAGCAGTTCGCCGAACAGCGCGGCATGAGGTTATGGCGCGCCGAGTCGCTGAACGATTCGCCCACGTTCTGCGCCGCCATCGCCGACGTCGCCCGCTCGCGCCTGGAGCAACCGGGAGAACCGACGAAACCGCTGGTGCAGATAAAATCAGATCAGTAACTGCGCGTCGTAGCCCGTAGCCGGTAATCGGTAGTTCCGGGCCGGGCTACCGACTACGAACTACCGACTACGAGCCATGAAGCGCATTGCCATCATCGGCGGCGGGACCAGCGGCCTCAGCGCCGCCATCACCCTGGAGCGCGCCCGCGCTGGCGGCGCCGAACTCGACTACGCCATTTTCGAGGAAGCGCCGCGCCTCGGTGGCGTGCTCGTCACCGAGCGCATTGACGACTGCCTGGTCGAAGCCGGGCCCGATTCCTTTCTCACCGAAAAATCCTGGGGCAGCGATTTCGTGCGCGCGCTTGGCCTCGGCGATCAGCTCATTGGCTCCAATGATCCCGACCGCATCACTTACATCCTGGTCAAAGGCCGGCTGGTGCCCATTCCCGACGGCCTGATGTTCATGGTGCCGACCAGGATCGCGCCCATCCTCTCCACGCCGCTGTTTTCCTGGCGCGCCAAGCTGCGCTTCGCACGCGAGTATTTTCAAGAACCGCATTCGGGTGGCCCACCCTTGTCCCACCCGGGGTTGGCGGGACAGGGTGGGGAAGTTCCTGACGAAACCGTCGCCGAGATGGTCGAGCGACACTTCGGCCCCGAGATGGTCGAGCGCCTGGCCGACCCACTGCTGGCCGGGGTTTACGGCGGATCGGCCGCCGACCTCAGCGCCGCCGCTGTGCTTCCACGCTTTGTCGAGATGGAGCAGCGCTACGGCTCGCTCAGCCGCGGCATGTTGCAGGCCCGCAAGCAACGCGAAAAGGTGGCCAGTACCGGCCAGGGCAGCGCGCGCGCTGCACCGCGTCCGCTGTTTACCTCGCTGAAGGGCGGCATGCAGCAACTGGTGGACGCCATCGTGCCGCAGCTGGCGCCGGGCGCCGCGCGTATCGGGAATCGAGTCGTCGCCGTCGGGCGCTCCCGCGGCAAGTGGATGGTCGCGCCCGAGCAGGGCTCGCCCGAGGAATTCGACGCCGTCATCATGGCGCTGCCTGCCAACGCCGCCGGGCGCCTGCTGCAAAAAATCAGCGAGCCGCTCAGCGAGGAGTTGCAGCGCATCCCCTACAGCTCCTCGATCGTGGTTGTCTGCGGCTACGACAAGCGCGATCTCGCCTCCGTGCCTCCGGGTTTCGGATTTCTCGTGCCCCGCAGCGAGCGCCGACGCATCCTCGCCTGCACTTTCGTGCATGTGAAATTTCCGCATCGCGCCCCGCCCGACCGCGGACTGGTGCGCTGCTTCATCGGCGGCTGGGGCAACGAGTCGGTGCTCAACCTTCCCGACGGCGAAATCCTGGCCGCCGTCCGCAAGGACCTGCGCGAGATCGTCGGCATGACCGCCATTCCGCGCTTTGCCCGCGTCTATCGCTGGCGTGGCGCCATGGCCCAGTACGTTCGCGGCCACCTGGCCCGCGTGCGGCGTATCGAGGAATTGCGCGCTACCATCCCGGGCCTGCAATTGGCGGGCAACGCCTATCGCGGCATCGGCGTTCCCGACTGCATCGCGAGTGGCCAGGCGGCAGCGAAACATCTTCTGACGAACTCCTGAGAAACGGAACCGGCACGAACCGCAAGCCACTCGAAGCCTAAATCTGAATGCCGTCTCCGAGCGCCAATGTTCCTGGGAGCAGAATGGGCTGGAATTCCTTTCGCGTCAGTTCTACTGGGCCGAGAGAGATGGACCCACTGCCGCGTAACGAACCGGATTGAACTGATTTGATCTTCCCGCTCTGTATACTCAAAATCAACTCTGTCACTTCCAAGTTCAGCTGAATATCGAAAGTCACCCGATGCTTTGTCCCGCGAAACACAATCTCCAAGCAGGGTTGGTGCTTGGAGGTGAAAGTGTGTTCGTGCATGGGAACGGATGCAACTTCCTCGGGCGGGTGTTTTGCCGTGTCTCGATATTCCGAGATTTCCCGGTATTTCTGCCAAACACTTTGCAGGATGTCCGACAGGTGGGTCTGAAAGAGTTCCAGCGACCTCGTTCCCAGGGAACCGATAAAGGATTGCCATGGGAAGTAGCTCAGCTCCGCGAGCACAGCCGCCTGCAATGGCGCCAACGCGCCGCTTGTCACGATTGCAGCCGCTGCGGCGGCACCGAAGCTCGAAGGCGCAAGTTCAAACAGGTCCGCCAAGCTGATTGCGCGACCGGTTTCGCTGCCTGCTGACTGGCTCATGAGCGGCCGCCCCCGGCAGTAGTCAAAAGGGACTGCGTCCCTCTGGATGCAACGGCTCGGACCAGGATCACATCCTCGGTATCAACGGGTGATGCAGGTACGGCCTGCTGACGCCCAACGTCGGTTTCAAGGTGAATTATCATTTCGTCTCGCAAGCGCCTTATGCGTTTCTTTCTCACGATAGAGCGAGCGGCTGCAGCCAGTGCCACAGCGGCCCCTCCTGCGAATACAGGCCCGTATCGATGATCGCGGGAATCGGATGGACGAGCAGGGGAGTCCGATGATGCGCTCGCGGGCGCCATGACAACGGAAAAGCTTGCGGTCGCAACGGTCTGGTCTCCGACTCTGACTGCTACCGCAACCGTGTGAGGTTCGCGGCTGCTGAACATGTGAGTTGTTTCTGGACTACTTTGGCTACCGTCCTGCACGCCATCAAAGGAAAACTGGTACGTCAGGCCTTGGGAAGCTGGGTCTAGAGCAGCCCGTACGGTGACCGATTGTCCCGGTTCCGGGTTGACTGGATCCACGCTTAATCGCACGTCGTAGTCCCGGACATTAATGTCCCGCTCACTGGTGACCTTCATCTCCCCACTGGAATCGGTTGCGGTAACAGTTATGGAGTGAGGGCCTGCTGTGCTGTAGCGATAGCTGGCCGTCCGCTCGGGACTTGGCTCACTTGGTTCCGACCCATCGCCCCACGAAAACGAATAGAGCGCACCGGGTCGAGGCGGTTCAAGGAATGCTTCAGCCACGACAGTGTCAAATACCGCTGGTGTTGGAGGATCTGCTGTGACTGTCAGTCGGTCAGGAACGACAAAGACTTCAACCTGAGTACCGCGATCGACCCAGCTCTCGGGCTCAGGCGTTTGATTAGCAACCGTTCCTGGCTGCCCACTACCAGGCGCCGCAGACTGAAATGCCATTCCCAGGTCTGCGCCGCGCAATCGTTCGCTTGCAACGGCGGGGGTCTCCCCGATCACCCGTGGCACCCGTACTCGCTGCGCGTCAAAATAAACTCGGACCAGTGCGCCAATGTTGACCGGGTTGCCTTCCGGCGGATCCGAATGAGTGATCAAGGTCCCGCTGCTATTCTCGACTACGCATTCGCAGCGCAATCTCATCTGTTCCAAGATTGCGGAGGCTTCGTTGCACGTTTTTCCCGAAAGAGGGGGGACTTTGCGGCCAACAAACTGCTGTGCCATCTTCGCAGAGGTCTTCGGCGCAATTTTTTGGTCTTTTCGCTGGCTCCAGCAAAGCGAAACTGCAAGACAAAGCAAGGCAACAACAAGTCTGGACCTGCGCCAATGGAGTGAACCACACATTAGTTCGACTCCTCGTCGAGACTCGCCACTTAGATGGTCGATCTGGGAAAAGTCCAGTGGTGGCAGCCGATGGAACGACACTATAAATGAGATGGAGCCAGTGTCAACAGGCGCTGGCGCACCCTTCAAGGAACGCTGGAATGGCGGATTTCAGCTTAAAGAGATTTGCATCGGCCAGAAAGACAAGGACGCATCCGGAGGCGAGATTTCCCACTATCCGCAAGGCTTCGCCCCCACAGTCCGGCACGCCACGGTTACCGTGCCGGTTCCACGGTATGCCGTACGTATGTTGTTGATTCCACATAGCAGGGGGGAGGGGGGTACTCGATTGACAAAATTTGTCACTGGGTCGGAGCGAAGTAGCCTTTGCGCGCCCTCACCCACCACGCACCTGCTGCCAACCGCTTCCAGGGCAGTGAATCTGGCACGCACGCGCAACGGTGAGGTTCATCACCGCTTTGGCAGGCCAGGAGTGATAGTCATCAGTCTTGTGATCGCCGCCGTGCAGCCGCGGCGTGCGGACTGAAGGAGGCGCCCGTGGCAATCATCACTATCTCAAGAGGATCGTTTAGTGGCGGCAAGATGCTGGCCGAAGCTCTCGCCCGCAGGCTTGGCTACCGCTACATTGATCGCGACCATGTAATCCGCAAGGCGGCGGAATGGGGCGTGTCGCAGGACGACCTGCGAATGGCGATTGATAAGCCGCCCAGCTTTCTCGGCCAGTCGCAGCACACCAAGTACATTTACCTGGCCTTCATCCAGGCGGCACTGGCCGAGGACGTCCGGCATGGCGACGCCATCTACCACGGTCTCGCCGGACATCTGCTGCTCGGCAAGGGACTGCACATCCTGCGCACGCGGATTATTGCGCCCATGGAGTTTCGCATCGCCAAGGTGCAGGAGCGGGGGAAGTTCAACCGTAAGCAAGCCATCGCCTACATCGAAGCCATCGACGACGACCGGCGCAAGTGGACGCGCTTCCTCTACGGCGTGGATTGGGCCGACCCGTCGCTCTACGACCTGGTGCTCAACCTGGAGCAGATAGGCTTGGAAGAAGCCTGCGAGGCCATCTGCGTGCTGGCGGAGTCGAACTGCTTTCAGCCCACGGCCGAAACCCAGGCCGCGATCGAGAACCTTGCGCTGGCCAGTTGCGTCAAGGCCAACCTGGCGATGAATCCGGCCGCTTGTGACCTGCAATTCGAGGTCGTGGCGCGCGCTGGCTCGGTGTCTCTCAAGGGAGACGTTGACACCCCTGGACAGGCCAAGAAGATCCGCGCCTTCGTGGAGGCCATCCCCGGCGTGACGGAGGTCAACCTGGAGCAACTGACGCTGGCGACAAGGATTTGAAGTTCCTCCGCTCCGCATCTCCCGGCTAGAATTGGGGTTCTTAGCTGTGGGGTAAACCGATGAAACGGCTTTTTCCGCTCGCCGTAGTGTTTCTGCTGGTGTCGTTCGCCGCCGCGCAACATGAACCCATGTCCGCCGGCGCCGCCGAACAGAAGCCGGCGCAATCGCAATCCGAAGAAGGCATGGACCACGCCATGCACGCCATGTCGAGCCGCCACATGGACATGGGCCCGCACATGAAGATGACCGAGATGCGGCCGCTGCGCCCGGGCGATCAGCAGCGCGCCGATCAGATCGTGCAGGCGGCCAAAGACGTCATGCGCCGCTACGCCGACTATCACGACGCGCTGGCCGACGGCTTCCGCATCTTCCTGCCCAACCGGAAGCAGAAGATGTATCACTTCACCAACGGCTGGTACGCCATGGAAGCGGCCTTCGGTCTGAACCCGGAGCATCCGACCTCGCTGCTGTACGAGAAAACCGCCGACGGCGGCTACAAGCTGCTCGGCGTGATGTACACCGCGCCCGCGCGAGTGAACGCGGACGATCTGGACGCGCGCGTCCCGCTGAGCATCGCGCGCTGGCACGAGCACGTCAATTTCTGCGCCGCGCCCAAGGGCCGCGAGCGCGAGTACTTCGGACCCAACGCCAAGTTTGGCTTGCTCGGCTCCATCACCACCGAGCAGGAATGCACCGCGGTGGGCGGCAGATTCCGTCCGCAGATTTTCGGCTGGATGGTGCACGTCTATCCCAGCGGGAAGACGCCGGAGGCCATCTGGTCGGTGGAGCGGCAGATGGAGCATCGCCACGGTGAATGATATTTCCCGGCTACCAGCGGCGGCGGCTCAAACCGTGAGGATCACGCATTTCAGGTAAGCGGTTTCGGGGATGGCGAGCAGCACGGGATGGTCCTTGGCCTGGCCGCGTCTTGCGATAATTTTCGGCGACTGGCGAGCGTCGAACGCCGCGGAGCGCAGCATCTCCAGAAAATCTTCTTCGCCGACGTGGAATGAGCAGGAGCAGGTGACGAGCGCGCCGCCGGGACGCAGCATCTTCAGCGCCCGCAGGTTCAGCTCCTTGTAACCGCGCAGGGCGGTGGGAAGCGCCTTGCGTGATCTCGCGAAGGCCGGCGGATCCAGCACGATGGTGTCGTACTGGCGGCCGGCGGTGGCGTAGTCCTTGAGCAGGTCGAAGCCGTTGGCCTCGATCCATTCGATCTCACGGCCGCCGTGCTCGCCGGCGTTCAGTTTTTCGTTCTGCTCGGCGATTTCCAGCGCCGGACGCGAACTGTCCACGGCGGTGACGTGCGAGCAGACGCGCGCCAGGTGAAGGGAGAACCCGCCCTGGTAGCAGAACATGTCGAGGGCCTCGCCGCGCGCGAACTGAGCGGCAGCGGCGTAGTTCTCGCGCTGATCGAGGAAGGCGCCCGTCTTTTGTCCCGCCAGCGCGTGCAATTGGAAGCGCACGCCGTTCATGGCGATAATGGTGTTGGTTCTTTCCCCGTGACACAAACCTTCCTCGCGCGGCAGCAAGTGTTCCAATCGGCGAATGCGGGGGTCGACGCGCTCGACCACCGCGGCCGGGCGCAACGCTTCGAGCAGGGTCTGCAAGACGGCAGCGCGAATGTCGTCGCGGTCCATGGCCTGGGTGAGCACCTGAAAGCTGAGGATGTCGTTGTAGCGATCCACGATCAGTCCGGGCAGGCCGTCGCTTTCGCTGAAGACGAGACGGCATGCATCGCTGTCCCGGACAATGCGCTCGCGATAGGCAATCGCGGCGAGCAGACGTTGGCGGAGCAATTCGACCAAGCCGGCGGGTTCGAGGCGCTCGCCCGACAGCATGCGCACCGCGATCTGCGAGGAACTGCTGTAGAGCGCGGTGCCAAGGTATTTTCCGGCTTCATCCTGCACGCGGACCAGCGAACCGGGAGCAACCTGGTCGTGGCCGACCAGGTCGGAACGGTATACCCAGACGTGGCCGTGGCGGATGCGCGCCGCGGCTCGCCAGTTCACGCTCAGAACAGGTGTGGACAAGGCTCTCTCAAGGATGCGGCGCGGCGACTCCAAACCGGTTGTTGGCCGCCAGACGATCGAGCGCTCTGCGCGCAGCGGCGGCACGGGGACTCTCGGGATCCTCTTGCAGGAACAACTCGTACTCCGCGCTTGCACGTTGGGGATGGTTCTGCTTCTCCAAGGCGACGGCGGCAATCAAGTGCACCACCGCGTAGTGCTCGTGCGGAGCGGAATGCACGCGGCGGACGTTGGCAATGGCCTCGTCATATTTGCCGGTGGCTACATCGCAATCGGAGAGGATGGTAAGGGCCTCGACATTGTTGGGGTCGAGGGCGAGCGTTTTGTTCATCAGCCTGGCCGCCTCTTCGAAATTCCGCTCGATCAGGTATACGCGGCCGAGGTTGACATAAGCGTAGCCGGTGGAGTCATTGAGGTCAGCGGCCTTTTGAAACATCGTCTGCGCCTTCGGCCAGTCCTTGAGTTTCATGGCAATGAAGCCGAGGTTGTTGTAGGCGGCGGCGTACTGCGGATAAATCGAGACCGCTTTGTTGAGATGCCCGGTTGCCTTCTTCCAATCTTCCTCCTGCATGGCCTGGCCGGCTTTTCTTAGCTCTTCCCGTGCCTTGTTCGGCACGTTGAGGTCCTGGGCGGAGACCGGACCCTGTCGGCTGCCCCTACTCTGCTTGCTGTTGGTTCCCGCCAGCGACCTCATCTGCACGTGCACGAACTGCACGGCGGCGGCGAACGGAGGCACATTGAAGCTCATGGTCGTGGCCTCCTCAATATTGCTTCCGCTGACGCGCAGAATGTAACTGCCGGGCGCGATGCTGCGAAACTCCGCTATGCCGTCGCGCGAGAAAGTTTCCGCGACCGGCGTGGCGCCGTCGGTCCTGAGCAACTGCACGCGCATGACATCATCGACCGACCGCTCGTTCTCCCTCACGACGTGCACCTGGAGCGAGGATATCTGTTGCTGGGTGTTGGGAAGGCCGGAAGGGGACGTGCCGGCGCCTCCGGGGCCGCGACGTTGTGCCGCAGCGAACAAGGTGAGAAGGAATACGAGAACGGTAATGCGGACCATGGGACACCCCTGCTGGTGAACTTAAGCGTTCGTGGGGCCTGCTTCCGCCGGGACCGCCGCTTCTTCCTTGGCGTGCTGGACGTCGCGCGCGGGGTCGTACCAGAGGATACGATGACAGGAGTCGCAGATGATGAACTGCTCGTTGGTACGAACGTCGTTGTAGACCTGCGGCCGCAGCATGACCTGGCAGGCCGAGCACTTGTGGTCCGCCGCTTCGGCGAGGGCGCTGCCGCGCAGCTTGAGAACGCGATCGTAGTGGCGCAGGGCGTCGGGAGAGATGGCGGCGCGCACGTGGTCGCGCTTCGACTTCCACTCCGCCATTTCCTTTTCGGCGATGTCGGTGCGTAACCGCGCTTCCGTCTTTTCTTTCTCGATTTCCGCGGTTTCGGCCTTCAACTCGGCTTCCGCTTTCTTCAGATCCTTCTCCAGCGATTCGGCCGCCACCATGCCTTCCAGTATCTTGTCTTCCGCCTCGCGGACATGCTGCTGGGCAAATTCGACCTCGGAGGTGAAGGCTTTGTACTCCTGGTTGGTCTTGACGGCGAGCATCTGGTCGCGGTACTTGGAGATTTTCTGCTGCAGGTCCTGGATCTGGGTCTCGAACTTGCGCCGGGCGACTTCTCCGGCCTTGATGGCGGCGACCGCCTTTTCCTTGCGCCCCCTGGAGTCGGCGAGCTTGGCCTCGATGACCGCAACCCGGCGCGGGAGGGAGGCGATCTCCTGCGAAAGGCGGGCACTCTCGCGGTCAGCCGCCTGCAGCTCTTTCAGATTGTGCAAGTCTGGGTTCATCCCCGACTGGTTCCGATCTGTTGAAAATTGTAGCACGCCGCGCGGTGCAAGTTTGGTTGCGAACACGAGGAATGGGGAGGAAACGCGTACTGCAGGGCATCTTCCTCGCCCTGTTCGAAATACCGCGCCAGTCAGTCGCTCAGTCCACCTTGAGAGGGGCGGTGAGGCTGCCTATCCGTGCCGTAAAGTTGTCGCGGACGACGAACTTTGCCGTGTACTCACCAGGAAGCAAGCGAATGTAATTGAGGTAGGTTACGCCTCCCGAGTCGATCCTGGTCACCGCCTCCGGATCGACGCCCTGGCTGAGGCCCTGGCCGATGCTCGCCACCTCTTTTCCGTCCATGGTGCGGACGACGGCAAGGAAATCCATGCTGATGCGGTCGCCCTTGCTGGTGTCGACCTGCGTTTTCCCGGGTGGCACGAAGAGGGAGAAAAACACCTTCCTCGTGCCCTTCTCGCGCTCAGTTCTTACCCAAGTCGCGGTGAGGGGCAGGCCCGTGAAAGCAAGCGGGGAATCCAGTGCCATGCGCTCGTCGAGGAGTTGGGCTTCCTCGGGGTCGCGCAGCGTCAGATCGAAGTAGTACCCGGAACGGTGTCGGATCTGGACGCCTTTGCGCCGTACCTTGACCGCGATCTTGCGCCAACCCAGGGTGCTAGAGTCGTTGCTGTAGTAGCTGACGAGGTAAAACTGTGTCTCGTCCTGGTCAGCACGGGCGAGCAGCCCACTCACATCATTGCGGTTGTAAAAGGCTTCGCCACCGGTCATTTCCGCGATCTTCAGCATGGCGGCGTGCTTGGCCACCACTGGATCGCTGTAAACGCCGGCCGCAACCGCCTCCAGGGTCCGGCTCTTCTCCGGCACCGTGCCGGTAGTCGGTGGCCCCTCGGCGACCGGCGGCACATAGTCCTTGTAATTTGCGGTAACGTTGGTTGCCAGTCCGGTCACGTCAATCGGATAGATGGTAATGTTGGCGTCCTGCAACAGGCGCATGGTGCGCTGCCAATCGTCCGGCGTGGGACCGCGGCTGGCGGCCCCAGTGACGTTGGCGAAGCTGGCGGGAAATCCGGTCGAAGCCCAGATCAGCGCCTTACGCCCCTGCACGGCGGAAAAGTAGTGTGCCACTTGCTGGAAATTCAGCAACGTCGCCAGGGCGGCATCGTTCTGCCTGCCGATATCGACCTTGGCCTGCGCGGTTTGCGCATCCACGGCGAAGCTGGTCAAGTCGGTGTCGTCCGCCAAGGTCGCATGGGAAGGATCGGTGGACAGATTGCTGCGCGAGGAATCCCTCTCGAAGAGCTTGGCCAACAACACCCCTTCGTCGTCCACGTGCGAAGTCCGCGTGTCCGCGACCGACAGCTCGCCCTGCAGTTGGCCGATGGCCGCTGTCAGGACGGCGGTGTCGCTGGTAAAATCGTGAACAATCCGGGCGCCCCCGCGGCCCATGGTGAGCACCGCGACCAGCGC
Source organism: Terriglobia bacterium (assembly GCA_020073185.1). Lineage (NCBI taxonomy): Bacteria > Pseudomonadati > Acidobacteriota > Terriglobia > Terriglobia bacterium. The sequence continues at coordinate 39,097 of JAIQFT010000010.1, read as the reverse complement.
GTTCTTGTCCACCGCCTTGGAGAGAAAATCGAGGATGCCGCGGCGCGCCTTAACCCGGTCGTCGAATGGCGTGTTCAGCAGGTCCAAGGCGATGATCTCCATCTTGCGGGGCGTGTGCTCCATCACCTGATTGCTGAAGGTGTTCGGCGGTGGCGCCACACGCTGTACCGGCGCTGCTTGCGCAACCACTTCTTCGAAGGCAGCGACCTTCTGCCCTCTTCCGTTCTCCTGGATTTGGAAGTCGTCGCGCCTGAGATGGGAAACGGGATGGCCGTGGTCGAGCACCACCACCGGCACAACCACGAGGTTGGTTTGCGCGGCAAAGGTCGGCGCCTGGTCCCGCTGGGGGCCGCGCTGCTGCGCCGCCACCATCATCGCGAAAACCATGAGGACACAGACTCGCGGAACTGGCATACGGTTATCCTCGGCGGGCGGCCTGCGGGTGCGCCGCCAGCAACAACCTGGGACCCCGCGGAGCATTGTACCTTCTGGAAGTGTCCTAATTTGCCGTTCTGTTCATTGAATAGGGCGATGCCATTCCAAATCAGGAACACCTGCCACTTTTCGCAACGAGGCGCGCGTGGCAAGGCACGTGTTGTAGAATTTTTCGCTTTGTCATCACCAAGCCAAGAGGAGCCCTAATGCTTCGTTTGCTCGCGATACTTCTGCTCTGCGTGCCAGTTTCCGCACAACAGTTGGCTGCGTCCGCCGGGCCGGGGAAACTGACGATTGAGTCCATCTTTGCCGAAGGCGGCATCACCGGCCGCGGGCCGGAAACGATCAAGTGGAGTCCGGACAACACGAAGATATCGTTCGTGCAGCGCGACGATTCCGGCGAGCACGGGCAGCTCTGGTACATTGACGTGGCCAGCGGCCACAAGGCGGTGCTGGTGGCGGAAAGCAAGCTGCAATCGCTGTTTCCACCCGACAGCCGCATGACGGCCGAGCAGCGCGAGCGGGCGCAGCGCTACTCGGTCGCCGCCTACCAATGGGCGCCCGATTCCAAGCACCTGCTGTTCGACAGCCGCGGCCAGCTTTGGTACTACTCGCTCGACACCGGCACCGCGGTGCAGCTCACCGCCGCCCCCGATGCCAGCACCGACCCCAAATTTTCGCCCGACGGCAAACACATTGCCTATGTCCGCAAGCACGACTTGTGGGTGCGTCCGGTAAGCGAAGGCGAGGAAAAACAGGTCACGCGCGACGGCAACGAAAACCTGCTGAACGGCGAAGTGGATTGGGTGTACGAGGAAGAGCTCGGCGTACGGAGCAATTATTTCTGGTCTCCCGACAGCAAGCACTTCGTTTTTCTGCAGATGAATGAGAAGCAGTTGCCGACCTATCCGCTGGTTGACTGGATGCCGACGCACCCCAAGGTCAACGAACTGAAGTACCCCAAAGCCGGCGATCCTAATCCGGAGGTGCGCGTCGGCGTGGTTGCGGCGGATGGCGGCAAGGTGCGCTGGATTAGCGTCGGCGACCCAAATGACAAGGACGTGTACAAGCCGCGGTTTGGGTGGCTGCGCAACGGCGCGGTGTACGTGACGGTCATCAACCGGCTGCACACCAGGATGGACCTCTATTTCGCCGACGCCTTCGGCGGGCGCTCGCGCCTGGTGCTCAGCGAGAGCGAGCCCAACGCGTACCTGGACGACGAGCGCTTCCACATCACGTGGCTGAAGTCGGGCGACCGCTTTCTGTGGCCGAGCTGGCGAGACGGTCACATGCACCTTTATCTCTACAGTTTCGACAAATACAACCCGCTGGCGGCGGACGCCAAGCTGGAACAACAGCTCACCAAGGGCGAGTTTGAGGTCAGCGGCGTCCAAGGGGTGGATGAGGCTGCCGGCACGGTGTACCTCACCGCCAACGCCGGGGACCCGCGGCAGGAGCAGGTCTACGCGGTGAAGCTGGGCGGCGGCGAGATGCAGAAGATCACGCAGACGCCCGGCGTGCACAACGCCAACTTTGCCGGCAACGGGCAATTCTTCATTGATAGCTATTCGGCGCTGTTGTCGCCGCCGCGGCTGGCGCTGTGCAAGGTTGCGGGGACGTGCAGCACGTTTTGGGAAGCGCGAGCGGTTTCAGACTACAACCTGATCGCGCCGCGCGCGCTGGAACTGAAGGCCGCCGACGGCCAGACCACGCTCTACGCTTACTTGTTGCTTCCTCCGGGCGCCGAGCAAGCCGGGGCAGCGAAGATTCCGGTGATCCTGAATCCTTACGGCGGACCCGGCGGGCAGGTAGTCCGCGACTCCTGGGGCGGCGTCACTTTCCTGTTTCACAACATCCTGGCACGACACGGTTTTGCCATCCTCCAGGTGGATAATCGCGGCATGGCCAATCGCGGGCGCGCCTTCGCCACGCCCATCCTGCATCATTTAGGCCAGGTCGAGTTGCAGGACCAACTGGCCGCCCTTGACCAGGTACTGAAGCAGTTTCCGGCACTCGACGCCAACCGCGTCGGTTGGTGGGGCTGGAGTTACGGCGGCTACATGACGCTTTATGCCATGACGCACAGCGACCGAGTAAAGGCGGGCGTGTCGGTGGCGCCGGTGACGGACTGGCGCGACTACGATTCCATCTACACCGAGCGCTACATGGGGCTGCCCAAGGACAATGCAACAGGCTACGCCGACAGTTCGCCGGTCAACGCCGCGCAAGCTCTCCATGGCAAGCTGCTGGAGGTGCACGGCACCAGCGATGACAATGTCCACTTGCAGAACACCATGCAGATGATGCGCTCCCTGATCAACGCGGGCAAGCAGTTCGACCTCCAACTCTATCCGGGCAAGACGCATGGCATCAGCGGTAAGGCCGACCGCACTCACCTCTTTCACCGCATCCAACAACAGTTCGAGCAGTACCTGATGGGACCTCAACCATGAACACGCGCTACACGCTAAAGAATTTCGAACTCTCGGTCTTCACCGACGGGACGTACTTGGCCGACGGCGGCGCTATGTTCGGCGTGGTGCCGAAGGTGATGTGGGAGAAGAAGGCTCGCGCCGACGAGTTCAACCGGATTGTGCTCGCCTGCAATTCGCTGCTGATCCGCGACGACAAGCACACCGTGCTGGTGGACACCGGCATCGGGCCGAAGCTGTCGGAAAAACGCCGCAACATCTACCAGTACACGCCGCAGCTTCCCGACAACCTGCGTGCCGGGGGCGTGGATCCGGCCGAGATTGACGTGGTCATCAACACCCACCTGCACTTCGACCATTGTGGCTGGAACACCTATATCGAGAACGGCCAGGTGAAACCAACCTTTCCCAACGCGCGCTATTACGTGCAGGCGGGCGAGGTGGAGCACGGTCGCCAGCAGCTCGAGCGCGACCGTGTGAGCTACATCACGGAAAACTATGACCCGCTGATCGCCGGCGGGCAGATGACCCCGCTGCGCGGCGATAGCGAGATCGTGCCCGGGATTTCGGTCAGGATTTACCCCGGGCACACGCGCCATATGCAAGCGGTGCTGGTGCGCAGCGGCGGCAAGACGGCGTGCTACATCTCCGACCTGATTCCCATGCTTTCACACCTCGACGTGGTCTGGGGAATGGGCTATGACCTGTTCCCGCTGGAGGTGATTGAGAATCGGAAGAGGTTTTACGCCGAGGCGCTGCGGGACGACTGGCTGGTGGCGTTCACGCACGAACCGCATACGTCCCTGGTATTCCTGGACGAAAATGACAAGGGCAAGGTGATCGCGCACCCGGTTGGCGAGGTCGCGTCGGCGGCTTCACAACGGTAAAGAAGGGCCAAGTGATCCGTGGGCAGGTGGCCTGTTGAAGGAAATTCCTCCGCTTCGACTTCGCTTCAGAACAGGCTCGGGTGGCTCAAGCCACAGCGACGGACGATGCCGCCGATAGGGCAAACGTCGACTCTTGTGTGCCGCCCTCGGGACGCATGGCATACAGGATCAGCTCGGCGCGGCTGGACACTCCCAGCTTGTCAAAAATGCGAAAAATGTAGTTCTTGACAGTGTGCTCGCTGAGCGACAAGCGGGCCGCGATCTCCCGGTTCGTCATGCCCTCGGAGACGCACCGGACCACGTCTAACTCGCGCTTGGAAAGCAAGGGGCGGCCTTTGCTGTCCACGATAGTTTGGGGCACCCATCGGCGCGAGAAGGCATCGAGCACGAAGCCCAACTGGGCGCTATCGGCCCAAATCTGGCCCGCGTGCACGGCGTACACACAGTTGCGCAGGACATCGGGGCTGTCGTCACGGCAGACCACACCACGAGCACCCGCCCGAAAAGCCTCGACCACTAATTCGGGGGTTGAACAGTCGAGAAGAAAAACCGGTTTCACCCCGGGGTAGCGAGCCAGTCCCTGCCGCAGCAGAGCAAAGCCACGCCGCGCACTGCCGTCGGCGCTCACACCGACAACCGCGACATGGGGGTTGAGGTCGGAGGGCAGCGCCGCGGAGTCGTCAGCAGCCGTGAGCACTCCCACGACTTCAAGGCGATCATCCCGGCGCAATGCCTCCAGGATTAGCTGACTGCCCATCGTTGTAGTGTCGGCTACCAACACACGAACGGCAGCCCCATTGGTACCTTGGCTGGACATGGAGACAGTTATCCCCCGTAGTAGGAAATTGTGTTTTGACAGCTTCCGGATGGGCGCCGTTTCCCGACATTACCGCAGCCTTCAGGAAACGGCTCTTACATCAAACGTCCCCCCCACTCCATCCCCACTCTTAATCCCAATGGCGGCATCATGGGGTTCCAGCTTTCGCACCGTCAAGCGCCAAAAGACGCCAATTGCGCCGCTCAGTCCGTAGCGATGGAGAAATCCTTACTCTTGCGGAAACCGATGCCTCTGGTGCAGAACGCATCGCCGCGAGTCGGAGCGTGCCGCCCGTCACCCCATGCGGCGGGACTTACAGCGTACCGCGCGGCGGTTGAAAATCCGCGAGCGCGGCATGGGTGCTACTCAAACTGTTTGCGAAAATCCGCGAGCTGCTGCTCCAGATCCACGACCTTCTGGTGAAGCCCCGCGACCTCCGCTTCCAAACGCGCCATGCGCTCCCCGTCGGCTGAGCTTGGCGATGCCGCATCGCCGGCGGGCGCTGGTTCGGCGCCTTCGAAATCGCCCGAGAACAGGTGGCCATAGCGCGCTTCCTTTGTACCCGGCTGCCGGCGAAGCATTTTGACCAGTGGGGGCTCGCGCTGCATGAGGCGTTGCAGGGTGGACTGCACATCGGCGAGTTCCTCAAAACGGTACATGCGCTCCGTACGGCCACGCAGTTCCCCGGGCGTCTGCGGCCCGCGCAGGAACAACACGCAGAGAATCGCTATCGCCCGGCGATCGAAGTTGAACACTTCCTGGAGCCGGTGCTCGTATTTGGTCACGCGGGAATCCGCCGTGCTAACCGGTCCAGCTAATCTCTTGGTGCCCAACGAGTCCAACGCTGACCTTACGTCGTTCTCCTCCAGATCCATCACCGGATCGCGGCTGGATTTCTGGTTGCAGGCATTGATCAGCGCGTTGAGTGACAGAGGATAGTAGTCTGGGGTGGTAATCTCTTTTTCCACCAACGCCCCCAGCACTCTGGTTTCAATGTCGTTCAGAAGTATGTCCATAGCGTTGACGCTGCCAGAATGATGCGCGGCCATTCCGGAGCCGAACTGGAACTGGTCACGGCTGCTTCGGTGGTGTAGTGGCAGCCGGCGGCGTGGTTGTGGGCTGCGCCATCGGACGCCGCATGCCGCGAGCACCGCTTCCCGGGCCCGGTGGCATGTTGCGCATGGCCGGCTCCATGGCGCGCTGGACGTGCATCAGCAGCCTCTCCCACAATGCAACGTTCTCCTCCGCGATCCGTTTACTGTCAGCGTCCTTAATCTTGGCGACGTCGGCCCTCATTTTGGCCAGCAGGGTACCCATCTGGATCAAGTTCTGCTGCAGCTCGCGTAGCCGCTCCTGCTGGGGAGCCGGCATGGGCTGCGCGGTAGGGGCGCCGGCGCCGGGCTGCGGCATCCCGCCTGGAAAGGGCGCCTGGGGCGGCGTGGATTGGGCGTGGAGGGTAACGGCAGAAAGGACAACGGCAAAGACAAGACTTCTGGCGAACATCCGTGGCTCCTTAGCGGTTTCGAGGCGATAGACCGCAATCCATTTTCGATGGTTGACGATCGATTTGCAAATTCTGAGCCCGCGGTTCGAGCGCGACGCGACGGATCATTGGCCTGGCTCCGACATGGCGCCATGGCAGACGCTGCACTGTCGCCGACCCTTGATGGCGTTGAGCCGAGCTTCGGCGGAGGCGGCGGTGGGGCTGGCACTGCTGGCGAGGCGCTGTTCGTAACGGGCAACGTGCAGTTGCCATTTCTGGATCTCCGTCTGCAGCGCCTGGCGGGTGATCGGGTCGGAAATCGCGGGCACGAGGGACTGCACGCGCTCGATGCTGGCGTGCATGTCCGCGAGATCGTCGCGGTCAGCCTGCAGTTGGACGGTGGTGGAGAAGCGGAAGCTGCCCGGGCGTCCGCCGGCGAGTTCCTGCGGCATGGGCGGCCACTGCGAAGTCACGCGGGCAGGAAACAAGAGAATGATGAGCAGAATCAGAAGAGCGAGAGCAGCCTTGGCCTTCATGGCGTCACCTCGGCTGAGTACGAAGGCATTGTAGGCCGATGGCACAAGGGCGGCGCGGTTGTGTTCGGCAGAGTTGAGCGCCAGTTTCAGGACGGGAATGGCGTTGCGAGCTGTGCGCGGCCGGACCCAGTTGCTTCCGTTTGCGAATAAGGGGAAAAGGCCGGCGCGGGGCCGGCCTTCGTTTCCCGAGCAGAAAGACGGAACTATTTCTTGGGGGCGATCGCGTCTTTGGCGGCCTTGGCGACGCGGAACTTGACCACCGTCTTGGCAGCGATCTTGATGGGTTCGCCGGTCTGGGGGTTGCGGCCCATGCGCGCCTTGCGATTGGATTTCACCAGGCGGCCGAGGCCCGGGATGATGAATAGGCCGTTCTTCTTGGTTTCTCTCACGGCGGTGTCTGCCAGGGTTTCCAGGAAGGCGACCGCGGTCTTGTTATTGGTGTCCACCTTCTCGGCCAAGTGACGGACGAGTTGAGTCTTGGTCATGCCAGAAGCCATGCATCCTCCTTAAGAACTTGAGTCCGAATAGCCAACATGGTACAACAGCGTCCGCGGGATTGAGAAGCGTTCCAGCCTGATTTTACGCGGGTTTTCGGTACTAACCTGTGGAAAACCAGCCAAAAACGGGCGCTTTGAGCGTCGCGGGTTCAAACCCGAGCGTTTTAGTAGGTCTTTGGGTCAGCCACAGAGGGCACAGAGGAAGACAAAGGCGAATGCGCCTTCGCCTAATTGTCGAATCGTGCTGGACCAGGCGCAATCGGCAATGGTCCTGGTTCCGCCCCTCCGTGTCCTCTGTGGTTAAGTCCCGACGAGTGGATGCGATAATACGAGTTTGCCCGCGGATTGGCGAAATCACCGGAGAGACGGACACTGAGTTGAGCTGCGCCATCTGTCATGAACGCAAGGAGAAGCGCTTCTGCCCGGCGGTACACGACCGCATCTGCCCCATCTGCTGCGGCACCGAGCGCGAGGTGACGCTGGATTGCCCCAGCGACTGCCCCTACCTGCAGCAGGCGCGCAAGCACGAGAACGCGGCACACCTGGAGGAGCTGGACCGCGAGGCGCTGATGCCGCAGGTGGAGGTGCCGGAGACGTTCGTGTATGAGCGCGAATCGTTGCTTGCCGGAATCAGCTTCGCCATCGCGCAGGCGGCGCGGCGCGACCGCGGCGTGTACGACCGCGACGTCATCCGGGCGCTCACCGCCATGGCCAAGACCTACGAGACGCAGGTAGGCTCCGGGCTGATCTACGAGCAGCCGATGCAAAACCCGTTGCAGCACGCCGTCGCTTCCGAAATTTCCAAGATGTTGCAGGAGTTTCGCAAGACCGAAGAGCAGAACCGCGGCTACTCGACGCTGAAGGACAGCGAGGTGCTGAAAGCGCTGGTGTTCTCGCTGCGGCTGGCGTTGGGAAAGACGTCGGGAAGGCCGAAATCGAAGGCATTCCTGGATTTCCTGTTCGCCAATTTCCCCGACAAGCCGGTAGTGGGCGCGGCGGAGGGGAGCAGGATTATTGTGCCGTAGAAGTTAGGAAGTAAATAAAGGCGTGTCGCAGGGTCGGAATTGCAGCAGTCTCCCCTCCGCCGCTACGCGGTCATGCCTGGCGGGTGTTGGTTCGGAAAGACCCACCCAGAATCCTAGAAAGCCACCCTCTTCGTACCGCTTATTTTTACCTATAAGTAATATATTTTAAGTGTGCTCTTTATGGTAACATACTTTTCATATGATACTTGACCTAACATATCCGAAGTCTGAGACTATGCGGTATGGCCAGGGTCATGTTGCCGGGATACCGTTGCGAGCGCTGCGAGCACGAATGGCTCCCGCGGTCAAATAATGAGCAGCCGAAAGTGTGCCCGAAATGCAAGAACCCCTACTGGGACAGGCCACGAAAATTGAAGCGATCGATCGCAATTCGGGAATCTGGGGCCGGAGTGAGGAAGCGGCCCGCACAGGTCCGATAAGAGAGGGCATGTGCAGGAGTGCACGAGGATAACGCAGTTTAGGCGAGATAATATGAATTGTTCCGTATGGATGCGAAAAACAAAATGGCTGCGCCATTACCGACGATGGTGTACCACATCACTCATGTCGATAATCTCAGCGCAATTCTCGACGAGGGGGCATTGCGCTGCTGCGGTGATCTTCTGCGAGAAGGAACCGATTACGTGAATATTGCGCATCAGAACATTCAGGATCGCCGCGGCAGGACGCAGGTGCCGTGCGGGCCTAGGGGAACGCTCCATGATTACGTCCCATTCTACTTTGCCCCTCTCTCGCCCATGCTCTGCGCGATTCATCACGGCCGGGTCGAGGGCTATGCGGGAGGGCAGTCCGACGTCATCTACCTCGTTTCCAATGCTCAATTGGTGGCCCGAAGGGACAGCAAATTTGTCTTCACGAACGGCCACGGCACAATGGCGTTAACAGATTTCTTCGACGATCTGGACAAGTTGGACGAAGTCGATTGGGAGGTAATGCGCCTGCAATACTGGAATGACACGCCAAAGGACCCCGACCGCAAACGACGCCGGAATGCTGAGTTCCTTGTGCATGGAAGTTTCCCCTGGACGCTCGTGTCTGATGTCGTTGTTATGACCAACGCGATCAAAGCAAGGATTGAAGCCTTGCTCGACGGCAAGGCAATTGACCACAGGCCTGACATCACTGTTTGTCGAGGGTGGTATTACTGATGCTGCGTATAACGACTGGTAATTTGCTTGAAGCGAACGTCGAAGCTCTGGTGAACACTGTAAACTGCGTTGGCGTGATGGGCAAGGGCATCGCACTACAGTTCAGGCAGGCGTTTCCTGACAACTACCGCCAGTATCAGAAGGCATGCGAGCGAGGAGTTGTAGAGCCAGGAAAGATGTTCGTGGTAGAAACCGGAAAGTTCGTTGGTCCGAAGTACATCATCAATTTTCCCACAAAGCGTCACTGGCGAGGCGTTTCGCGCCTGAGCGACATTCGAGGGGGGCTTAGCGCACTGGCTGAGGTGATCCAGACGCTGCAAATTCGGTCGATAGCTATACCGCCCTTGGGGTGCGGCAGCGGAGGTCTGGACTGGAAGGAGGTCTCCCACCTCATCCAAAGGCAGCTGTCGGGGCTTGCAGCTGTTGACATCTTGCTCTTTGCTCCCCACGGTGCACCTGCAGCGGAACAAATGCTGGTTGCCACGGTCAAACCCAAAATGACGCGCGGGAGAGCACTGTTGCTGGCCCTACTCGACCGGTACGGTTCGGTCGGGTATAGACACACAATGCTCGAGGTGCAGAAGCTAGCGTATTTCCTACAAGCAGCAGGTGAACGCCTGCGGCTAAGATTCACGAAGTACTTTCTGGGACCCTATGCCGAGAATCTTCATCATGTACTCCAAAACATTGAAGGACACTACGTCAGAGGTTATGGGGACCGCAGCAGTCATGCTGAGATTGCTTTATTGCCGGGCGCTCGGAAGGCTGCGTTTGAGTTCCTGCAAAACGATCAAGAGGCCCTTGAGCGAATCGACAGGGTTAGCCATTTGATCGAGGGTTTTGAGACGCCGTATGGTCTGGAGTTGTTGGCTACCATTCACTGGATCGTGAATGAAGACCCGAAGGCGGCTGGGGATTTTGCAGCCGTGGTTCGCGGTTTTACGGGTTGGAATCGTCGGAAACACGAGATCTTCCGCGAGGAACACATACGGAAGGGCTGGCTTCGGTTGCGTGACCAAGGTTGGTTTTCAGGGCTGGACTCTGATCCCGCCCCGGCAGAAGACGATGAAATCGCCCGCCAGCGACCAGCATGAGAACCCGCGAGGATGGGACTGGATGCATCTTCATTTTCCGATGCAAAACGTGGAGAAGATCAGGTTGAGGATGTCGTCGGTGGTGGTGGCGCCGGTGATTTCGTCGAGCTGGCGGAGGGCGCCGTAGAGGTCGAGCAGGAGCATTTCGTGCGGGGTGTTGCTCTCGACCGCGTGGGTGGCGGCGGCAAGAGCGGTGAGCGAGTCCTCGACCAGCTTCTGCTGGCGGAGGTTGGTGAGGAACGCGGTCTCCTGCTGGGGGGCGCGGCCGGCGATCTCCATTATTTTCTCCCGCAGCTCGGCGATTCCTTGTCCGGTCAAAGCGGAGGTCTCGATCACCTCTTCAGAAACAACCTCTCCTGGTGGCAGTGTCTTCGTCATTACACCGTGCGCCTCGTCGTGCAGATCAGCCTTGTTCAGCACCAGGACTCGCGGCCGGCCCTTAGTGCGTTCCTCCAGTTCGAAATCGCTGTCGCCCAAGGTGAGCAAATCGAAAACAACCAAAACAACATCCGCGTCGGCGAGGGCCTCCAGCGATTTACGGATGCCGATGGATTCAGCCTCGTCGAGTGCCTGGCGAATGCCGGCGGTGTCCACCAGGTGCACGGGAATCCCGCCGATGGCGACGGTTTCGGTGACCAGATCGCGCGTGGTACCGGGCGCGGCAGTGACGATGGCGCGCTCGCGTTCCACCAACCGGTTGAACAGCGACGACTTGCCGACGTTGGGGCGGCCGACGATGGCAAGGGTCAGGCCTTCGCGCACCAGTTTGCCGTAAGCGAAGGAGCGGCAAAGCTCGCGCAGCGGCGTGGCGACGGCGTCAATGCGCACCAGGATCTGCGGGCCGGGAAGAACGGAGACGTCGTCCTCGGCGAAATCCACGCCCGCTTCCAGGGTGGCGATCAGCTCAACCAATTCTTGCTTGATAGGCGCCAGGCGGTGCGAGAGCGCGCCCCCGAGCTGCTGCGCGGCAACGCGGGCCTGGTAGAGAGTTTGCGAGTCAATCAGGTCGCGAACGGCTTCCGCCTGCGTGAGGTCCAGCCGGCCATTGAGAAAGGCGCGCATGGTGAATTCGCCGGGTTCGGCGAGGCGCGCGCCGCGGGTGAGCGCGAGCTCGACCATATGTCGTAATACGACAGGAGAGCCGTGGGCCGAGATTTCGACGATGTCGTCGGCGGTGTAGGAGTGCGGCTTCTGGAAGAACGTGACCACGACCTCGTCTATCTTGGTCCCGGGCTCAGGACAGCCGGGGACGGCTGCCCCCCCGTATTGCGGCTCGACCAACTCGCCGAAGAGGGCGCGATTGGGCTCCAGCTCGGACTTCAGGCGCAGCATGGGCGCGGCGATGGCGCGCGCGTCGGGTCCGGCTAGGCGAACCACGCCAAGGCCGCCGCGTCCGGGTGGAGTAGAAATGGCGACGATCGTGTCGTCTAAATTCACAGTTTCAGTTTCAAGTTTCAGTCTCAAGTTTGCAAGGGAGTTGCTGGTCGCGGGGACGAGGGCCCCCGCGCCACATCGGGGGTTGGGGCTAGTCGAGTGCGGCCAGACGCTGATCGTGAAACTCGAACTGAAACTTACCGGCGGCGGCTGAAGCGGGGAGCACTGGCGGGACGGGCCTTGTAGTCCTTGGGATAGAGGACGACGTGGCGGCCGCCGGCTTCCCCCGCGCTCTCGGTGCGCAGGTCGGCGTGATCGCGCAGCGCCAGGTGAATGATGCGGCGCTCGCGCGAGGTCATGGGACCGAATTCGTACGGCGCACCGGACTTGCGCACACGATCGGCGGCAACGTCGGCGGCGAGGCGCAGTTCCTGGATGCGCATGGCGCGGAAGCCCCGGCAATCGAAGCTGACGTGGTCGTGCTCCTCGCGGCCGAGGCGCAGTATCTCGATGGCGAGGTGCTCGAGCGAGCGCAGCAGTTCGCCGCCGCGATCCAGCAGCAGCTCGCTGTCGGGGCCGGAGAGTTCGACCAGGATGTCAGGACGCTCCCAGTCGCGTTCCTCGGGCAGCGGCGGGTCGACCGTGATGCGGTACTTGAGCTTGAAGCCGCCCTTGAGGATGGTGGCGCGGAGGAAGGCCTCAACTTTCTTGGCCGAGGCGACTTTGTCCGCGAGCGGCATGGAGAATGTTGTACCAGAAAGTCGGGTTGCGCGGTAAGTGGTAGTCGGTAGTCCGGAGTGTGGTTTGCCGGGCTACGGACTACCGGCTACGTCTTCGTTGGCGCCAGGCCCTTCTTGCGAGCACGCTTTTCGGCTTCGGCGCGCATTTCCTGTCCGAACTTGGTGTTGTTCATCCAGAACTGCTGGATGATCGAGACCAGGTTGCCCATCACCCAGTAGAGGCACAATCCCGACGACAGGTTCCACGAGATGATGCCGAGCATCACCGGCATCATGAGGGTCATGACCTTCTGCTGCGCCGGATCCATGCCCGCCTGCGGGGTCATCTTCTGCACGGCCAGCGTGGTGATGATGATCAGGATCGGCAGGATGTGGACCGGATCGGGCGAGGAAAGGTCATGCAGCCAAAACCAGTGCGCGTGCCGCAGTTCGATAGCGCTGCCCAGCATGGAGTAGAACGCCACCAGGAACGGAAACTGGATGAGCATCGGGATACAGCCGCCCATGGGGCTGGCGCCCTCGCGTTTGAACAGGGCGGCGATTTCCTGGTTCTGTTGCTGCGAGAACTCCATCTTGGCGGCGCGGTCACCCGGCTTAAGATTTTTCGTCTTTTGGCTGTAGCGGTTCTTGATGGCATTGATCTGCGGCTGGAGCTTCTGCATCTTCAGCGCCGACTTCATGCTGGTGAGCCGCAGCGGGAAGACCACGATGTTGATGATGACGGTCAGGACGATGATCGACCATCCCCAGTTGCCGACCAAGTGTTTGAAGGTCCAGCGCAGCCAGAGGAATAGCGGTTTGGCGATGAAGCCAAGATAGGTGCCGAAGTCCACCATGCCTTCCAGGTTGGAGGCCGCCTGCCCCGGAAGCGCGGGGGCCTTGACCGACTGCAGCACGTCCAGGTTTTTCGGCCCGGCGAAAAGACGCTCGGAGGTGAGGCCGCTGACATTGCCGACCGCCGCGCCCACCACCTCTTGCTTGATCTTCTCGCCCTCGGGCTTGGCAGGGTCCTTGGGAACTTCGATGGCGTTGCGCAGCGTGACCAGCACTGCGGTCTTGGGATCGTCGGGCATGAACACGGCGCCGAAATACTGATCGGCAGCGCCGGCCCAGGCGAAGGGGCCGTTGATGGTGGCGCCGCTGCTGATCTTCTTGATGGGCTCGCGGACGACCTTCTCGCCGCCGTGCCAACTGGTCTCGCCGTTGTAAAGATCAACGGTGGCGCTGGCGTACGAGGCGGGCGTGGTCTGATCGCCGAAGCCGGCCGGCCACGCGGGATAGGCGCGCACCGGCTGGCCATTCTGCGTGACCGAGGTTTCGACCTTGACCACGTAGGAGTGGTCGAAGCGGAAGCGCTTGCGCACGGTGGTGTCGGCGTCGGAGTACTCGAAAGCGATCGTCGCGGGAGCTTTGATCGGACTGCCACGCGTCAGCTCCTGACCCCTATTAGTTCCTTGCAGTATTTCCAACTGAAACACGCTGCCCACATAGAGCGCCGAGCTTAGCTTCTTGCGCAGCGCTTCGTCATAGGTCCAGAGCGAGAGCGGATAGCCGGACTGCTGCGCGGCAACCTGGTGGACAAGCTCGAGCGGATGTCCCTGATCGTCGTCGTACTTTTTCAGGATCCAAGACTTGACCTGCGCGCCGCGGTTGGTGAAGACGATCTTGTAGAGATCGTTTTCGATCACCGTCTCCCGCTCAGCGGTGGCCTGCTTGGCGGCTGCGGCCTTGGCGCCGGGTTGCGCCTTGACGGGCGCAGCGGGCACAGCCGGAGCTTGCGCCGGAGCGACCGGCTGGGTGGCGGCCGGTTGAGCCTTCTGCTCCTTCCGTTCCTGGGCCGGCGGCTTGAAGTACTTCATCAGCAGCGGCTGCGAAATGAGCAGGACGGCGAAGGTGAGGATGAAGACGAGCAGCAGCCGGCGTTCCATGCCGGGTTCTTGCTGCGGGTTTTGCGTGCTTCCGTTCATTTCAGGCTTCAGGCTCTAGGCTCCAGGCGTCAGGCCGGAAGCTACTTCGTGTCGTTTAACGGCGGGTTCGGCATGCGTGTGTGGCACCGGGTCGTAGCCGCCGCGAGAAAAAGGATGGCAGCGCAGCAGGCGCCAAGCCGCGCGCACCGCGCCTTGCCACGGGCCGTGAATTTCGAGCGCTTCGGCGGCGTATTCCGAGCAGGTTGGCACATAGCGGCAGGCCGGCGGCAGCAGCGGCGAGACAAGCCGCTGGTAGAGCCGAATTATCAACAGCAGTGCAGGCTTCATGTCGGTAGTGCCGAGTACCTAAGTGCCGAGTACCTAGTACCGAGCGCCTTTCCAAAATCATCTCAGGCGCGGCGCGATTCCTTTTCCGCCAGTACGCGGAAGGCGTCCGCGACCTCGTCCCTCAGAACCATGAATTGCGACGATAGCACCGACTTTTTCGGGTTAATCACCACGTCCACCGGGAGCGCCAGCGACGCGAGGTTGTCGCGCACCGCTTGGCGCAGACGGCGCTTGATGCGGTTGCGCTGGACCGCGCCGCCGAGTACGCGCCCCACGGTCAAACCCACGCGCGGCCCGCTCGCTTCATTGTCCTGGCGACGCAGGTAGAACACCGTCATGTGGGCGGCAAAGTGGCGGCGTCCCTGCTTGTACACGCGTTGAAAGTCCGCGTGGCGCAGTAGCTTCGAGGTCCTGAAAAAGCGCCGCGCGATCTTCGCACGCGGATCGTCCGAACCTGGATCCGAGACCCGTGCCCCATCTCGTCCCGAACGTTGCTCATCCGCCGGAGCGCACGAGCTCCGCGGTTCGAGCCACGGCGTCTCAACGCGCGATACGGAGGAATTGGGCAGAGCTTTCACCACGGTCAGGACCAGCAGGAGCCCGGCGCTACCCCTACTCGCGGAATCCGGGCTTCACCGAAACACGCTTACGGCCCTTGGCCCGGCGTCGCGCGAGCACCGCTTGTCCGCTCTTGGTTTTCATCCGGCTACGAAATCCGTGCGTCTTCGAGCGGCGACGCCGGTTGGGCTGGAACGTACGCTTCGGCATGAACTCTGGCTGCTCCTCGGTCGAGAAAAATCTCCCTGGGCAAACCGCAAGTATATCCGACGACGGTGGCCGGTGGCTAGGAGTGTGAGTTGCGGGTTATGAGTTGCGAGTGAAATCGGCGGAAACCAAATCCGCGCACTTGTGGTCACTCGCAACTCGCAACTCGATTGCACCACGCTTGCGTCGTTACCGACTGTGTACTTGACATGTCGTGCGGAATGCGCGAAGTTCTCGGTGCCCACTTCGAAGCGTTCAGAACAATTCCTCCAGGGAAGAAAAGTTTCGTGCTAGTATGCGACGCAGCTTGCGAGAGAGAAAAAGGGTCTTGCGATAGCTCCGCACCAGGTTCATCACTCCCGAATTGACCGGCTGCACCGGCCTGCCCTGCGGCAAGGGCGTCGCGGCGGCGTGCAGTCAGCGTAGCGGGAGCGTGAAGGAAGTTCCGCCGCCTGTGAAAAGGCTCGACCCAAGGATTACGCCGGATTGCTTGCCCCCGCGTCCGGCGCGAGATTGGAATGGCCCATGTCCGTGTCGTCTGTCACCTCTACTGTGAATCCCTGGATGCGAATCCTGGAGGCGCTTGAGAAAAAGATCAATCGCCATTCCTACGACACGTGGCTGAAGCCAACCCGTTTCAGCCACTCCGACGACCACACCTTGTTCGTGCTGGTGCCTAACCCTGAGTTCGGGCAGATGGCGGAGCGTTACGCCGACCTGATCCTGGAGGCGATCGACGCTCTCGGCCTGGAGTTCCAAGATGTTGAGTTCGTCACCGGGACGCCGCAACCGCCGGCGCCGGCGGCGTCGCCGGCTGCCAACACGCCGGTGCGACACAATGGCGGCTTCTCCGCGACATCCTCTGCTGCCGCAGCTCCGGCCGCCGCGGCGGCGAAGCTGCAGCAGCAGCGCTTTGACTGGGACAGCGCCGCGCAACTGAACTCGCGCTATACCTTCGAGGGCTTCGTCTGCGGCGCCGGTAACCAGTTCGCGCACGCCGCGGCCCTGGCGGTCGCGGAATCGCCGTCGAAGGCCTACAACCCGCTGTTCCTTTACGGCGGCGTCGGTATGGGCAAGACGCATCTGATGCAGGCCATCGGGCACGAGGTGAAGAAGCGGCTGCCACAGATGTCCATCTGCTACTTGTCGAGCGAGCGCTTCACCAACGAGATGATCAACTCGCTGCGCTACGACAAGATGACCAGCTTCCGCGACAAGTTCCGCAACGTGGACGTGCTGCTGATCGACGACATCCAGTTCCTGGCGCAGAAGGAGCGGACGCAAGAGGAGTTCTTCCACACTTTCAACGCGCTGCACGAGTCCATGCGGCAGATCGTGATCGCCAGCGACCGCCCGCCGAAGGAGCTGGCGGAGATCGAAGACCGGCTGCGCTCACGCTTCGAGTGGGGCCTGATCGCCGACATCCAGCCCCCGGACCTGGAAACCAAGGTCGCCATCCTACAGAAAAAGGCGGAATCGGAGCGGGTGCAGTTGCCGACCGACGTGGCGCTATTCATCGCGTCGAATATCCGCTCGAACGTGCGCGAGCTGGAAGGTGCGCTGATCCGGCTGATCGCGCACTCATCGCTGATCGGGCAGGAGATCACTCTGCCTTACGCTCAGCAGGTGCTGAAGAATTTTATCGATTCGCAGCAGCGCAAGATCACGATCGATTCCATTCAGAAGGCGGTGGCGGAGCAGTTTGGGCTGCGGTTGGCGGAGATCAAGGCAAAGAACAATTCGCGCGCGATCGTGTACCCGCGGCAGATCGCCATGTATCTCTCCAAGCACATGACGGACTCGTCGCTGCCGGAAATCGGGCGGCAGTTTGGCGGCAAGCACCACACCACCGTGCTGCACTCGATCGACAAGATCGAGACCGTCCGCAAGAGCGACAAAGATCTGAGCCGGATGTTGAATAAGCTGACGGAGATGCTGGGCGGATGACGGGTGGACAGGTGCGATCGATGCACGGCGGGGAGCCGTGCTTTTTTTTGGCGTACACGAGGAATAGCGACATTGCACAATGACTCGGTGCCACGCGCGATGTGCTTGGGGAAAAGCCGGTTTTAGGTGAGTGCGACCCATGGCTGCTCGGGACCGGTTTTCCTCACCAGGATGATGCGTTCCGCAGCCGGGTCTGTGGATGAAGTGTGGATAGCGTGCAAGACGGGGAGTGATTTCAACGGAGGGCCAAGATATGGTGTGTCAAGCACAATCGAATGCCCTTATGAACAGGCTCCCGAAATCGGCCAAGTGGCAGGGCCAAAGTGAGTTGGACGGGTCTTCCACATTTCCGAGCTGAACGGCTTCTACTGCTGTTTTATTGAATTTTCTTTTGATATAAGTAAGTCCATAGGATTCATGCACACAGCACCCGAGAGCGCTCCCAGCCGTGCGGTTTCGGGCAGATCGCCAGCGGGAGGGGCACAGCCGTGACGGAAACAACCGCGACACGCGTTTCGGAAGTCCCCGAAGTTAAGGGGGGCGCAATGGAAATCACGGTCAACAAGACGGATTTGCTAAGAGAACTTACGGCGACACAGGGCGTGGTGGAGCGCAAGACCACAATTCCCATCCTGTCGAACTTCCTGTTTGAAGCCGTGGGCGACCGGCTGTCGATCACCGCGACGGACCTGGACCTGAGCTTGCGCACCGGCTGTCCGGCCAAGGTCAAGAAGGAGGGCGCGTGCACCATCCCGGCGCGGCGCCTGTTCGACTACGTCAAGCTGCTGCCTGACGGGGAAATTACCGTCAAACTGCTGGAGAACCACTGGATCAACTTGCGCCTCGGCCGGTCGAACACGAAGATGGTTGGCATGGCGCGGTCGAATTTCCCGGGGCTGCCAGCGTTTCCGGCCGCCACCACGTACAAGCTGCCGTCGCCGGTATTGCACCGCATGATCGCGAAAACCATCTTCGCCATCTCCAATGAGGAATCCCGCTACACACTGAATGGCGCGCTGCTGGTGCTGAAGCCGGAATCCATGACCATGGTGGCGACAGATGGACACCGCTTGGCCCACATCGAGAACAATACCGCGCGCTTCCAGGGGCTTTCGGGCGAGTTGCGCATTCTGGTGCCGAAGAAGGCGATGGGCGAGCTGAATTCGCTGCTCAACGATTACGACGGCGAGTTCGTGGAGTTTGCCAAGGACGAGTCCACGCTGTTCTTCCGCCTCGGCGACCGGCTGCTGACCTCGCGTCAGCTTACCGGCCAATTTCCCAACTACGAAGCGGTGCTGCCACGCGACAACAACAAGATCGTCAGCGCGCCGACGGAGGCGATCTCGGCGGCCATCCAGCGCGTGGCGCAGTTTGCCGACGAGCGCAGCGGTGCCATCCGGCTGCGCCTGGACAAGGGCGAGATCAAGGTTTCCTCATCCTCCAGCGATGCCGGCGAGTCGGAAGACTCGATCGAGACCTCGTACCAGGGCGAGGCGCTCACCGTCGGCTTCAACAGCCAGTACCTACTGGATTTCTTCAAGGCAGCGGGTTCGGGCGAGGTACGGCTGGAATTCAAGGACCCGCAGTCGGCCGGCCAGTTGCGGCCCGATGAACCACCGGACAGCGACTTCAAATACCGCTATATCGTGATGCCGATGAGGATCTGAACTGCGCCACATGCCGAGAACCCAAAATGGGGCGAGCCAATCGCCCCATTTAACTTTTTCCCCGCCGCCGCGGCTGGCATGAGGCATTATGATCTTGGATTCGCGATGGCGATCCGCCCTTTCTATCCGGGCGGACGCAGGAGCCGCAATCATGCCTAGGTTATTGCTGGTTGTCATTGTCTTGCTGCCGGCATGGCTTGGCGCCGCCGCGCAGGGCCTCTCGCCGAAAGCGGGCGCCGTTTCCGAGGGCCTCTACACCAACCTCTACTTCGGAATGAACTACAAGCTGCCGGCGGACTGGACGGTCTCGTTCGTAGCCATGGATGGGCAGTGTGAGCGCGAGTGCATGCTGCTGGACGCGCGCGCCCCGGGCGAGAAATCGCGGCGCGCCATCACCATCACCGCCGAACGATCGGGAGCGGTGAGGGGGCCGGAGCAGGTGGCGCTGGCCGGCGTAAGCCTAGAGCAAATGGGGGCAAAGAAAATTGCGCCCGCCAAGGAAATCACCGTCGCCGGGCGCAAGTCCTATCGCGCCGATTACAGCTCCAGAGTGCTCAGCGGAGAGGTGTACTACACCATTGTCGTGCTGCCGGCGAAGCAATACACGGTGGTGTTCTCGTTCAGCTCCGAATCGCGCAAGCATCTGGACACCATGGTGGATGAGATGGGGAAGGCAATCAGCTTCGTCGCTGGAAGCTGAGGGAGGCGGGCGATGAAGGGCTTCAAGCAATTCCTGCTCCGCGGCAATGTAGTCGACTTGGCCGTGGCGGTGGTGGTGGGCGCAGCTTTCGGCGCCGTGGTGACCGCATTCGTCAAAGACCTGGTGACGCCGCTGATTGCCGCCATCGTCGGCAAGCCGGATTTCTCCGCGTTCTACTTCGACGTAAACGGCAGCCGATTTCTCTACGGTGATTTTATCAACGCCGCGCTTGCCTTCCTGCTGATCTCCGCGGCGGTGTACTTTTTCGTCGTACTGCCCATCAACACGCTCATCCAGCGCTACCGCAAGGCGCCGGCGCCCGCCGATCCGACCACCAAGAAATGCCCCGAGTGCCTGAGCGAGATCCCGATCGCGGCCCGCCGGTGCGCCTTCTGCACGTCGGTGGTCGCGGAAAGCGGCGCGGGAGCCGGCAAGTAGCCGGCGCTGCACGTGGCCACGGAATTCTTTGCCATACGATTCGCTGGTCGCGCATAATCTGCACATACCACGTAAGAGCACAACTCGGCAGGCGCGCCAGATGCGGGCTGCGGGGAAGCCGCGCGCACAGCCGGGCCTGACCGACGCGCGTCTGGGACGGATCGTACGGCTGCTGTCAGACCACGCCATGGTGGTGGTAAGCGGGACCAAGTTGGCGCAAGAGATCGCGGCCAGCCGGTCCGAAGTGTGGCGACTGGTGCAGCGCTTGCGGCGGCTCGGGGTGCGCATTGCCGGACGCCCGGCGACCGGATATCAGATCGAAAGCGTGCCCGACCTGCTGCTACCGGAATTTTTGCGGCCGGCGCTGAAAGGCACGATTTTCGGCGAGCACATTCACCATTATTTTCGGATCGGCTCGACCAACGCGGCAGCCATGCAGGCCGCCGCCGATGGCGCGCCCAACCACTTCACCACGCGAAAAACGCGCGCCGCGGAGAACCCGGCGCCCGAGGGCAGCGTGTATGTCGCCGAGGAGCAGACGGCGGGGCGCGGGCGCGGCGGTCACGGATGGCACTCGGCCCGCTCGGCGGGGATTTACTGCTCGGTGATTCTGCGCCCGAGGGTGGCGCCGGCCGATGTGCTGACACTGTCGCTGGCTACGGGATTGGCGGTGCGCGAGGCGGTTTCCGAAGTCACCGGCATGGCTGCCGACCTGCGCTGGCCGAACGATCTGCTGCTGGGCGGGAAAAAATTCTGCGGCATCTTGATCGAGATGCACGCCGAGGCGACGCGGGTGCGGCACGCGGTGGTGGGCGTGGGAATGAACGTCAACCAGGAGTCATTTCCGCCCAGCCTCGCGGCGCTGGCGACGTCGCTGCGCATGGAAGACCCCAGCCGGCGCTGCTGGTCGCGGGTGGAGCTGGCAGCGGCTTTGCTAAAATCGCTCGACCGCGAATACAGCCGGCTGGACGATCCCGCTGCGCGCGAGGAAGTGAAGCGTCGGTTTGAGCAACATTCGTCTTCGGCGAGGGGGCGTCGCGTCCGCGTTGAGGAAGACGGCGGGTACGAGGGCGTCACCGAAGGACTGGACGAGCGCGGATTTCTGCGGGTGAGGACCGATCTCGGCCTGCGGACCGTGATGTCGGGTGGAGTGAGAGAAAAAGACTAACCACAAATCGCCTCGGATGAACACGGATCGGAGTGAAGCGGCAGCCTGTGTAGTGCGGCGCCTGGAGCCTGCAGCCTTGCTTTTAGTTTTGGATGTCGGCAACACCAACACGGTGCTGGGGGTGTTCGAGGCCGCGGCGGGCTTCGAGCGCGACAGCGAACCGCCGCGCCTGGTGTCGCACTGGCGCGTCGCAACCATCAAGACGCAGACCGTGGACGAGTACGGCGTGCTGTTCCGCAACCTGTTCGCCATGGCGAAGCTGGAGGTGGAGCAGGTGAAGGGGATCGTGATCTCGTCGGTGGTGCCGCCGATGGACACGACCCTGCGCGAAGTCTGCGAGAGATATTTTCACAGCAAGCCACTGTTCATCGAGCCGGGTGTGAAGACCGGCATGCCGGTGCAGTACGACAACCCGGCGGAGGTCGGCGCCGACCGGGTAGTCAACGGGGTGGCGGCGTTTCAGAAATTCGGCGGGCCATGCATCGTGGTGGATTTCGGAACAGCGACCACGTTCGACGCCATCTCCGAAAAGGGCGAGTACCTGGGCGGTGTGATCGCGCCCGGGATTGGGATTTCCGCCGACGCACTGTTCGAGCACACGGCGCGGCTGCCGCGGGTGGACATTCGCAAGCCGGCGCGGATCATCGGGACGAATACCGTGGGAAGCCTGCAGTCGGGGCTGTTCTACGGGTATCTCGGCCTGGTGGACGGCATCCTGGAACGGCTGATTACGGAGCTCGGCGAGAAGACGAAGGTGGTCGCCACCGGCGGGCTGGGCAGCATGATCGGGGCGCATTCGCGCTTTATCACCGAGGTGGACGATCTGCTGACGCTCGACGGCCTGCGCATCATCTGGGAACGCAACCAGGCGATAGCGTCCGCCAAACGAAAAACTGCAAAATGACGCCGTTCGCCATTGGCCATTAGCCTTTGGCCGACGCGCATCCTGCCAATGGCCAACAGCCAAGAGCCAATGGCCTTTGCTCGTGAAAAACTATTTCAATTACTTCACCGAAATCGAGGAGCGCTTCCAGCGGAGGCGGGGGACGATCCTGCTGCTTTCGACATTGGATTGGGCGCTGATCGAAACGTGGAAGGACGCGGGCATTCCGCTGGAGGCCGTGTTGCGCGGCATCGATGCGGCATTCGAGCGCTGGGAACGGCGTCCGTCGAAGACACGCAAGGTGAACAGCCTGGCGTACTGCGCGCAGGAGGTGCTGGCGGCCGCCGAGGAGATGAAGGAAGCGGAAGTCGGGACGGCGCGCCCCGAAAAACCGGATGCGGGATTCGCGCCTGATGAAATCGCCGCGTACCTGGAGCGCAATGCGGCTGCCATTGAATTGGCGACGGCCGGCCTGCCGGTTTCTTCGCAGGCGCTGGCGAACGAGAGCGCGAAGTCGTTGCGGGAACTCGCGGCGGGAATGCTGGTGAAGGCCGCGCTGGAACCCTTGGAGCGGCGGCTCACCGTGGTGGAGGATAAGCTGTTTGCATCGCTGCTGGCGGCGACCTCGGATGAGCAACTGGTCGCGGTGCGGGCGGAGGCCGACCGCGAGCTGGCGCCGTATCGCCGGAACATGAGCGCGGCGCAAATCGACCAGTTGCAAAAACAATACGTCAACAAGAGGCTGCTGGAGCGGTATGGGCTGCCGCGACTCTCACTGTTCTACATGTGATTTGATTGACTAGGCCGTTTCATCTTTAGTCTGTAGGCGATGTCATCCCGAGTCGAGGGAGGGCTCCCGCGCGTTTTTGTAACCGGGGTCCCCGGCACGCCCGCTTTTGGCGTGCTGGGGTGGTCGTGCGCGGGAAACCCGAGTCGAGGGATCTCTGTGTCTCCTCTCTCGGTTACGCCATTTCTGAAACTGCTCTGATTGGGTCGTCGCGCAATTGACAAATCAGCAAATCACCCAATGTGAGCTGCCCGGCCTTCTATAATCGCCGTTTGGAATTAACCATTGAAAAACTGATCTACGGCGGGGATGGGCTGGCGCACCTGCCCGCCGATGCGCGCGGCAAAGGCAAGGCGGTGTTCGTGCCGTTTGTGCTGCCGGGCGAGCAGGTGGAAGTGTCGGTGACGGAGCACAAGCCGGGCTTTGTACGCGCGCGGCTGCACCGGGTGGTGCAAGCGGCGGCGGGGCGGGTGGAGCCCGCGTGCCCGTACTTCGGCCAGTGTGGCGGATGTCAGTATCAGCAGGCCTCGTACGAAGAACAGCTCAGCATCAAGACAGACATCCTGCGCGAGACGCTGCGCCGGACTGCGAAGATCGAGTTCGACGGCGAAATACTCGTCCATCCTTCACAGCCGTGGAATTACCGGAACCGCGCGCGGATGCGGGTGCGGGCGCAGCCGGAGTTCGCCATCGGCTACAACCGGTTCACCTCGGGCGCGCTGCTTCCGGTGCGCGAGTGCCCGATCGGCGGCGCCCTGATCAATCGCGCGCTGGCGGCGATGTGGAAGCTGGGCGAAGCGGGAAAGGTTCCGGCCGGAGTGGTGGAGGTCGAGTTTTTCGCCAACGGCGAAGACAGCGAACTGCTGCTGGAGGTTACGCTGGCCTCGCAGTCCTGCAATTGGCCCGCGCTGGCGGAGTTTGCGCGCGCCGTACGCGAAGAGATTCCCGCGATTGTCGGTGTGGTTCCGTTTCAGCGGGCGACGAATGCAAGCGTGGCGCGGATCGATGTTCCGGACAAGTTTGGGGCCGATTTCGGCAGCGATTTCCTAGTGTATCGCACCGCTAACGCCAATTACCGCGTCAGCGCCGGATCGTTTTTCCAGACCAATCGTTTTTTGGTGGATGAGATGGTCGAGGTGGCGATGGCGGATCGCGCCGGCGGATTCGCGCTCGACCTGTATGCCGGGGTGGGCCTGTTTTCGCTGGCGCTGTCGCAGACCTTTCGCCAGGTGGCGGCGGTGGAGTCGGCGGCATTTTCATTTCACGACCTGCAGGCCAATTCTCCTTCCAACGTGACCGGATATCGCGTCGAGGTAGACAAGTTTCTCGCCCAAGTTCCGGCGGAGACCCGCTTCGACTACGTGGTCGTGGATCCGCCGCGCGGCGGGCTGGGCGAAAAGGCGGCGCGTGCGGCTGCGAGATTGAAGGCGCCACAGTTCACCTACGTCTCATGCGATCCGGCGACCCTGGCGCGCGATTTGCGCGTGCTAACTCAGGCCGGGTATCGGATACGCGCCATGCACCTGCTCGACGTGTTCCCGCAGACGTTCCATATCGAAACCGTCGTTTGGCTGGAGCTTTAATCCGCTGGTTCCGCTCATTTCTCCCGCATAATTCAAAGTTAGCCGCCAGATGTCTTCCCAGCTCACAGTGACGAAACCACACGAGCGGCTGCCCGCGCTGCTGGCGGCGCTGGCGTTCGCGGGTGGAATCCTGCTGGCTTCGCGGGTGTGGCGGCCGCCGGCGTGGTGGGCCGTGGCGGGAGTCGTGTTTGCGGCAGCGGCGTTGGCGTTCTTGCGCAGGCGTGCACGGGTCGCCGTGGCGGCGGCGTTGTGTGCGATTGCGGCGCTGGGGTGCCTGGCGGCGGCGGCGCGCAACGCTGAGTTCTACGCCTCGTTGCGCGCGCAGCGGGTCGCGCCATTCCTCGACGGAACGGAAGTGGCGATCACGGCACACGTGGTGAAAGATGGGGTGGCCCGCGTGCTGGGAGGCGATCGCCGGCAGATCGTGGAGATCGAGACGGAGGAGGTCGCGCGTGTGGACAACGCCAACGCGGGCGAGGGCGCCCGCGCCACACACGCCGGCATCCGCCTGACACTCTACTCGCGAGACGACGCGGAGGAAGAAGGCGAGGCGGAGAGCGCGGCACATCACCAATTTGTGTACGGAGAGCGGTTGCGGTTTGCGGCGAAGCTGCGGGAGCCGCGGAATTTCGGCAATTCGGGGGCGTGGGATTATCGCGGATATCTCGCGGGCCGCGGCATCACGGCGCTGGCGGCGGTCCGAGGCGATCGCGTGGAGCTGCTTTCCGGTTTCAGCGGCACGCGATGGGGAATGTGGGCGAGCCGGGCGCGGCGCAGCATTCTGTCGCACGTGCACACGCTGTGGGACGCACCGCGCGCCGCGCTGACTGACGCCATGCTGATCGGCGACACGGCATCCATCCACCGCGACACGCGCATGGCGTTCCAGCGCACCGGCGTGTACCACATCCTGGTGGTGTCGGGAATGAACGTTAGCATTCTGGCGTTTGTGATTTTCTGGGTGCTGCGACGGCTGCGGGTGAGCGACGTGGTGTCGTCGGCGATGACGGTGGCGATGTCGGTGGGCTATGCGTACGTCGCGGACCTGGGCGCGCCGATCCTGCGCGCAACGTTCATGCTAGCGATTTACCTGGGCGCGCGGCTGCTGTATCGCGACCGCGACGCGCTGAACGCCGTTGGGACCGCCGCGCTGGTGTTGCTGGCGATCGACCCGCGCTCGCTGTTCGACGCCAGTTTTCAACTGACCTTCGGCGCGGTGCTGGCCATCGCGGGCATTGGGGTGCCGCTGCTGCGCCGCACGTCGGAACCGTATCGTGGAGCGCTGCGCGGGCTGGACGAGACCGGCCGCGACGTGGTCATGGCGCCACGTATTGCGCAGTTCCGGCTCGACCTGCGCCTGCTGCGGGAACGGCTTAGCAGGTTGATGGGGCGATGGATTGCGAACGCGACCGTGGTGGGTATTCCGATGGCGGCGATTGCAACCTACGAGATTTTGCTCATCGCCATAGTGGCGCAGTTCGCGCTTACATTGCCGATGACCTTCTATTTCCACCGTGCGACTGTCGTGGGTCTGCCGGCAAATGCGGTAGCGGTGCCGCTTACAGGCGTGCTGATGCCGGCGGCGGCTTCGGCGCTGGCGCTTTCGTATGTGTCTCCTGTTCTTGCCAAACCCGCGGTGATAGTGACGGCGTGGTCTCTGGACGGAATCACGGGCGCGATCCGGTTGCTCGGAGGTTTGCGCGCTGCGGATTGGCGCGTGCCGCCGCCGTCGCTGATGGTTGCGGTACTCGCCGTTGCAGGGTTGGTCTTTTGCGTCTGGTCGTTGCGCAAACGGCGCGCGCTCGCGTGTATGGGACTGGCGGCGCTGGTGATTTCGGCGCTGCTGCTGACCTTGGTTCCGCGCCAGCCGCAGCTCAGGCCGGGCGTGGTGGAGATCACGGCGATTGACGTGGGCCAGGCAGATTCGACGCTGGTCGTCACGCCCGAGGGAAAGACGCTGCTGATCGACGCCGCCGGGGGACTGGGACCGTCGCACTCGGAATTCGATTTCGGCGAGGACGTGATCGCGCCCTACCTGTGGTCGCGCGGCATCACGCGGCTGGACGCGGTCATGCTGACGCACGCGCACTCGGATCATATCGGCGGAATGCAGGCGGTGATCGGCAACTTCCGGCCGCGCGAGTTGTGGGTGGGGCCGAATGCGCCGACGGCGGCATACACGGCGCTGCTGCGGCATGCCTTGACGAACAACGTGGCCGTGGTGCGGCGGGCAGCGGGCGATTCATTCAGCCTTGGCGGAGCGCGGTTCGAGGTGCTCTCGCCGCCCCGCGATTGGCAGGTCGCGGCGCGCCCGCGCAACAACGATTCGCTGGTGATGAGAATCCGCTACCGAAATTCGGCGGCGCTGCTGCCGGCCGATGCGGAAAGAAAGATCGAACGTGTGCTGGCGGAAAGCGAGCAGCCACAGGCCGATTTACTCAAGGTGGGTCACAACGGCAGTATGACCTCGAGTTCGCCGGAGTTTCTGGACAAAGTGCGGCCGCAATTCGCGGTGATTTCGGTGGGTTACCGCAATTCGTTCCACCATCCGCGGCCGGAGGTGCTGCAGCGTCTGGCGGAGCGGCGCGTGCTCACGTATCGCACGGACACACTGGGTTCTGTGGGTTTCTATCTGGACGGGGAGCGGGTCACGCCGGCTCTTCCGTCTCGCCCTCCGCAGTAAGTTCGTTGTCGGATGCGTCGTTTTCAGCGCTGGCGCGATACTCCTCGATGATACGGCGGGCTTCGTCGGCCTGGTCGGCCGCAACCTTGACCACCACTCCGCCGACGCCGGGCAGCACGTCCTGCGGGGCGTCGAGAGCGGTGACCATGCAGTCGATGCCGGCGGTCTCGAGCAGGCCGCTTACCACCATGACTTCCGACTCTTCCTTGGATCCGAACACTTCCACGAGCTCTGCGTTCGGCATAGGCTTAGTGGCCATAGATCCTCCCTGTACTGGAATGCGCCGCAACCGCCGGTTCGCGTGCCGGAATTCTGCTTGCGCCTGCCGCGACTGGGGGTATTATGCGCAACAGACCGCCGAAAAATCGTAGCACCATTTCCGGTTTACGGTGCGGAAGTCGCAGCGGCGACAAAGGGTGATGTGCCGCTCCGGGAATAGGGTATCCGCAACCTGATCCAGGGTAGGCCGCGAACTACCGCAACCGGAGCGGATGTTCGACAATCCACAGAGCGCAACAAACTTGGGGCGATCTTCATCCAATAAGGGGTCGATGGAATCACGGGAAACGCAGACACCGGAGCGGAACCAGGCCGAAGTGGAAGAACTGCGCAAGATCCGGCGGTTGCAGGTGATGATGAACATGGTGATGTCCGTCATCAGCCAGGATATCAACCTGACAGTGGAGGAAGCGTCCGAGATGGTGGCCGACGCCAAGCGCGCTGCCCTCGCCATGTTCCCGGATAAGGAACTCGCCTACGATTTGATCTACAAACCCCGGCTGCAACGCCTGATGAGAGAACGGTTTCGGCTGCAGTAGCGCGGGCAGGCCGTCGGTCGCGGCGCCAGTCCAATTCATTTGAGCGCGACTGCCGAGGAAGATTCCGCTAGCCAGGCGTCGAAGCCGCCGAGGACGTCGGTGATGTTGTGAAACCCGGCGCGGCGCAGCAAGCTGGCGGCGATGATGCTGCGGTAGCCGCTCTTGCAGTGCACGGCGATAGGCGCGTCGCGGTCGAGGCCGGGCAGAGCTTGCGGGAAATCGTCGAGCGCGTGCCAGTGCGCGCCCTCGATGTGGCCGGCCTGCCACTCGCTTTCGCGGCGCACGTCGAGCACGGTGAGCTGTTCCAGGCGCTCGCGCAAATGCGCCGCCGGAATCTGCGGAATTCTTGCCAGCGAATTGCCCGCTTCTTCCCAGCCTCGCACGCCGCTGTTCACATAGCCGATGACGTGCTCGATGCCGACGCGCGCCAGGCGCATGCGCGCTTCCGCCGCCTTCTCTCCTGACTCGGCGACGAGAATGATCCTGGCCCCCAGGCCCAGCACGGTTCCCGCCCAGGAAGCGAACTGACCGCCGAGGCCGATGTTCACCGATCCGGGAATGTGGCCGCGGGCGAACTCATCGCCGGGACGCGTGTCGAGCACGACGAATCCGTGCGCCTGCGCCTCGCGCACCGCGTCCGGCTCGAGCGCGGAGATCGATGGAAGGTCCTGCAAGGCGTCGGCGCCCTCGCGGTTGATGGCCGCATCCTCGGCGAAGTACTGCGGCCGCGGCGGGAGCTTCGAAGTCAGCTCGCGGATGAAGTCGTCACGCGAGTTGATGAGCAGCGCGGAGTTGGTGAGGCGCTCGGTGCCGATGGTGGAAAATCGCTCGGCGCGCATGTTGCGGCCGCACAGCGAGCCCGCGCCGTGTGCCGGATAGACGAGCACTTCGTCGGGCAGGTTGAGCAGCTTCTGGTGCAGGCTGTCGTAGAGCGAGCCGGCGAGTTGTTGGGGTGTATGGCCCTCGGCCAGGTCGGGTCGGCCGACGTCGCCGATGAACAGCGTGTCGCCGGTGAGCACCGCCCAGGGTGTGACGGCGCTTTTCTCGCGATCGTAGACCACCAGGCAGGTGCTTTCCGGCGTGTGGCCCGGAGTTTCCAGGGCGCGGATTTCCACATCGCCATACTGCAGCGAGAAGCCGTCGCGCAGCCCGACGTGCGGAAACCTGGCGCCGGCGCGCTCGCCGATGTAAATCTTCGCTCCGGTGCGTTGCGCCAGTTCTTTGTGGCCGGAGACGAAGTCGGCGTGGAGATGAGTTTCGAAGATGTGCGCGATCTTGAGGCCGTGCTCGTTGGCGGCTTTGAGGTAGATCTCAATGTCGCGCTGGGGATCGACGACGGCGGCAACGCCATGCGAGCCCAGCGCGTAAGAAGCGTGGGCGAGACAACCGAGGTAGAACTGCTCGAAGTACATGACCTGGCCATCCTCTGGCAACAGCTTAACATCGGCCATGGTCGAATTGAACAAATGACGAATTGCGGAATCGCGTGAGCGGTCCAACCTCCGGTGAGGCAATCAATTCATGCTGGTCACGTCGAATCGCCGCCTCGGACTCACAACACGCAACCCGGAACCGGGAACTCGCAAGGTACAATCGCGCTAGCGATGCCCACCGAACCACGCCTGAAGCGTGCCCTGCGGCTGCTCCGGCCCTCGCACCAGCACAGCGTCTTCAGCGCCACCCTGCTGCTGATGGCGGCCGTGATGCTGTCGCGCGTGATCGGCTACGTGCGCGAGGCCTACATCGCGTATGCCTTTGGCGCGGGCGCGCAGACGGACGCCTACGTTGCGGCGTTCACCCTTCCGGACTGGCTGAACTACCTGGTCGCGGGCGGCACGGCGTCCATTACCTTCATCGCGATTTTCACGCGCTACCTGGCGGAAAAGCGCGAGCGCGAAGCGGAGCACACGTTCTCGGTGATTATCACCGTGATGAGCACGGTGCTGGTGATCGGGATCGCGCTCACCGAGGTGCTCACCCCGCAGATCGAGCGGCTGATCTTCCCCGATTTTTCCGCGGCGCAACTGCAGTTATGCGTGCACCTGACGCGCATCCTGCTGCCGGCGCAGTTATTTTTCTATGTCGGCGGAGTGGTGTCGGCGGTGCTGCTGTCGCGGCGCATGTTCCTGATCCCGGCTCTGGCGCCGATCCTGTACAACGCGGGCATCATCGGCGGGGGCGTGCTGGGCGCGCGGCAGTTCGGGATCGCGTCGCTGGCGGTGGGCGCCGTGGCGGGCGCCATCGTGGGGCCGTTCCTCATCAATGCCATCGGGGCGGCGCGGACCGGGATTCGCTACCGGCCGTCGTTCGACGTGCGCGATGCCGCATTTCGCGAATGGGTGTGGCTGTCCATCCCCCTGATGTTGGGTGTTTCGCTGGCGACGGCGGACGACTGGATCCTGCGCTATTTCGCGTCCGGCGGGATCGGCGACATTACTCGGCTGAATTATGCGAAGCGATTGTTCGCCGTGCCGATTGCGGTGCTGGGGCAGGCCACGGGGCAGGCGTCGCTGCCGTTCTTCGCACGGCTGTGGGGCGAGAAGCGGCTGGGGGATTTTGCCGACAACGTGAACGGGGCGGTGTACCGGCTGGCAGCGGCGTCGTTGCTGGCGACGGCGTGGATGATGGCGACGGCGCTGCCGGTCATCGATCTGGTGTACCGGCGCGGGCGGTTCAGCTTTACCGATGCGCGCGAGACGGCGGCGCTGTTCTTCTGGTTCGCGCTGTCGTTGGCGTTCTGGTCGGCGCAGGCGCTGTACGCGCGTGCGTTCTATGCCGCCGGCAACACCCTTACGCCGATGGTGGCGGCGACGGTGATCACCGCGGCGTCGCTGCCGGTGTACTACGCGCTTTTCCACGCGCTCGACGTGGTCGGGCTGGCGATTGCCTCCGACATCGGCATCGCCGCCAACACCATCGTGCTGGCGGTGTTGCTGCACCGGCGCGGGCTGGTGCCTCTGCCGGGATTGAACTGGCGGGAGTTGGGGAAGGCGGCGGCAACGGCGGCCGTGGCGGGTTTTGCGGGCGTGCGGGTCGCGGAACTAGTGCGAGTGGCGGGCAGCCGTAGCGCGGACGTGGAATCGCTGGCACTGGGGACACTGACGTGGGCCGCGGCAGTGGCGGCTGCGCTTTGGGTGCTGCGTTCCGGGCTGCCGCGGGACTTGAGAAGGAAGAAGCCGCAGCCAGCGGTGGCCGCGGTCGAGCCGGCGGCGGCCGATCTCAGCACGGGCGTGGAGCCGTGACTGGTCAGCCGATACGGCGCATGTTGGCCCAGTCGTAAGGAATCTTCTTGCCGCAATCCAGACAAACGATGTAATGACTGGGTCCAGCGCCAACCGTTTCCCATTCGGCGGCGGAGGAGGCGCTGGACGCGGCGGCGGTAAAGGGCTGCGACGTGTTCTTGTGGCGGCAGTGGATGGAGAGCAGTTGGAGAATCTTCTCAAACATGGGGACCCGTCGATAGTCGATGGCCGCTGAACGAAGGCCCATTACTCACGGCCGACGATCTGAGTCAATCAACCCTGCGATGACTGAATGGCACGGGTCCAGACCCGTGCCACACACAACCAAGAACTAGGCACGAGCGGCAGAGGCCGATGTGCCGGTGCTGCTATCGGCCGGCATGGAAGCGTCTTTGGCCTCGCCATTCGCCTTCTGGCCGGGCTTGCGAATGTCAATGCCGCCCTTGAAGAAGGCGCCGTCCTCGATGGAGATGCGCTGGGCGACAACGTCGCCGGTGAGCGAGCCTTCGTTGCGGATATCGACGCGGTCGCTGGCGACCAGGTTGCCGCGCACTTTGCCGGTCACGACGATCTCGCGGGCGTTGATGTTGGCGTTGACCACGCCGTTGCGGCCGATGGTGACACGGTTACCGGAGAGGTTGATGGAGCCTTCGACGCGGCCGTCAATGTAAAGCGATTCGGAGCCAGTCACTTCGCCTTTGATCACCAGCGACTTGCCAATCGTCGCCTGGTCCTGCGAAGTCATGGAGGCGTTCCTAGGGGCCGCCGCCGGAGTCGGTTCCGCCGGGGCAGTATAGGTGGGCGTGGTGGGACGCTGCGGTTCCGGAGTCGGAGTCGGCCCGCCGGTCGTGGGCTGGTTCGTAGGCTTCCACATTGCAGTTTAGATCCTTTCCTCAAGAGGAATGGTGGATACGGCGGCACTTCGCTGGCCAAAGTTCGTTTCCCAGGACCGATCCCAGGAGAAGTTGCTTTGTGCTGCAGCGACAGCCAGTTGCTCAACCTGTCCACCGTTGTAGCACATTTTATCCACCGGTGGGCACCCAACATGTCGCCGCCACGGTGTAAATCTTCGCCGCCGGTTGGCATTTCTTATATCGGGGGCCGGCCCTGCCGGTGACTCGGATTCGTGCTGAGCACGGCAGGCGGCTTGGCTGTGGTTTGTCATCCCAGAAAGGTGCGTCCGCGGATAGTTACGTTTTCCCGCTACGACAGTCGAATCAGGCATGAAAGCGCCGACCTGCGGAAGGCGTTTCACGCGGATGCGCGGGCGAAGCGCGACCCCAAGCTGTCGGAGTTTGTCTTGGAGTGGTTGCGGGCCCAGTTGCGTGTTTCAGCCGCCGGGAGCGTCATTGGTCATGTACTGTTCCATGGTGTCGAGCCGTTCGGTGAGTTCGTCCACGCGCCATTGCAACAGATTGCGGATGGAAAGCATGGCGATGAGTCGGCCGCGTTCGTCCACCACCGGGAGGTGGCGGAAGTGGCGTTCCATCATGATGGAGAAGGCCTCGCCGGGAGTGGTGGCCGGGGTGGCCAGGATGACGGGGAGGGTCATGAGTTCGGCGACCGAGGTTTTCGCCGGATCGCGGCCGCTGAGGGCGAGCTTGCGCAGGACATCGCGCTCGGTAAAGATGCCGACGACCGCGCCCTCGTCGTCCACCACGGTCACGCCACCGACGCGGTGATCGAGCATGAGTTGGATGGCTTCCGCGGCCGTGGCTTGCGGACGAACCGCTGCCGGATGTTCATCGCACAGGTGCAGTAATCCCATGGGCTACTCCTTACGCTTCGGCTGTCTTCACCCCAGTAGGAAGATGTGGAATTATGACGGTTGCCGGCGGGGGGTTCAAGGGGCAATGCGGCCGATCAGAAAATTGCGGACCTCGAGCCGTGGCTTGACTCTTGCCGGCGGCCGCGCTCCATCCTGGCCCCGTGCGTTGATTTTGAGGCGGGGCAGACCTAAGATGCCGGGTTACGCTTGGTGATCCCCCGTGATTGGGCAAACCATATCCCACTACCGCATTGTGAGAAAGTTGGGCGGCGGCGGCATGGGTATGGTGTATGAGGGCGAGGACATCCGCCTGGGGCGGCGGGCCGCCCTGAAATTCATTCCGGAAGACGTCGCCGGCAACGCCGCTTCCCTGGAGCGTTTCCAACTGGAAGCCCGCACCACCTCTTCGCTGAACCACCCCAATATCTGCACCGTCTACGACATCGCATCGCACAACGGCCTGCCCTTCATCGTGATGGAGTTGCTGGAAGGGCAGAGCCTCAAAGATCGGCTGGAGCGCGGCCCGCTGGATGCCCTGGAGGTGCTGGACATCGGGATCCAGATCGCGGACGCGCTGGACGCGGCGCACGCGAAGGGCGTCGTGCACCGCGACGTAAAGCCGGGGAACATCTTCCTGACCCACCGCGGGCAGGCGAAAATCCTGGATTTCGGGCTGGCCAAATTGGCGCCGGAGCCGCAACTGGTGACCGTCGGCGACGCGCGGCCTCGTTCACGCCCGAGCGAGGCAATTACGGAGATGAACGTCATCCCGGGGACGACGGTGTACATGTCGCCGGAGCAGGCGCGGTGCGAGCAACTCGACGCGCGCAGTGATTTGTTTTCCCTGGGAATCGTGCTCTACGAGGCGGCGACCGGACGCAAGCCGTTCCTGGCGCGCACCTCGGTGCAGGCGCTGGCCGCGATCCAGCACGAAAAGCCGGTATCGCCGCTGACCATGAACCCATCGCTGCCGCCGGGCTTTGAGGCCATTGTCGGCAAGCTGCTGGAGAAAGACCGCGCACAGCGCTACCAGAGCGCGCGTGAACTGGCGCAGGACTTGCGGGCGCTGAAGCGCGAGTTGGAATTGCGAGCGGTCGGGGCCGAGGTGCCGGCGCAGGCGCCCCTGGCTTCCACCCGAACCTTCCGCAAGCTGAGCCTCCGGCAGATTTACGCGTTGGTTGCAATCGCCGGCCTGCTGGTAATGATCCTGCTCGTGATCACCGTTTGGTGGGCAAAGCACGGACGCGCTGTGCCGGCGCCGGCGGTGGCGAACAACACGATCGTCGTGCTCCCGTTCAATAACGTCAGCGGCGATCCGGACACGGACTACCTGCGCTTCGCCGTGCCAGACCAACTGGTGAAGATCCTCGCGTACACGCGCGCGCTGGAGATCCGCCCCGTGCCGTCCACCGCGAAATACCTGCAAGGCAACTACGATCCCCAGCAGGCAGGGCGCGAGTTGCACGCCGCCAATGTGCTCACCGGCCATTACATGAGCCAGGGCGAGCGCCTCATCATCACCCTGGACGACGTGGACACCCGTTTCAACCGCCTGGTGTGGCAGGGCACGGTGACGGTGCCGGCGTCGAACCTGCTGACCCTGCAGGAAGATCTGGCGGCGCAGGTGCGGCAGGGATTGCTGCCGGCACTGGGTTCTACGGGGGCAACCTTCGCCACCGCCACCCAGCCGCACGATCCTACCGCCTACGATCTGTACCTCCGCGGTTCTGCGCTGCCGCACGATGTGGCGCCCAACAGCACCGCCGTAACCATGCTGGAGCGCTCGGTGGAGCTGGATCCGAAGTTCGCGCCGGCATGGGACGCGCTCGGACTGCGCTATTACTACGAAGCGCAGTACTCGGGCGGAGGTCAGGAGGCGCTTGACAAGTCGGCGGCGGCCTACGAAAAGGCGCTGGCGCTGGATGAGAACCTGATTTCCTCGGCGGCCCACCTGATCCGGCTGCGCGCCGAGGGCGGCCGGATCGCAAAGGCGTACCGAGAGGCGATGGAACTGGTGAAGCGGCGCCCGGAAAACGCGCAGGCGCACTTCACGCTGGCCTATGTACTGCGCTACGCGGGACTTCTGCACGACGCGGCGAAAGAGTGTGACGCCGCGCTGGCACTTGATCCCGACAACTACGATTTCCGCTCCTGCTCGTTTGTCTTCTTCGAGCTGGGGAACACGACTCGCGCGCTGGAGTATGTCCACCTGGACAGCGGGTCGGACTGGGCGGCGAGCGTCTTTCCGGCGCTCTTGATCCGCGAAAACAAGCCCGACGAAGCGCGGGTGGCGGCGACCAAGATTTCGTCGCGTCCGGCATGGTATGCCACTCTGCTGCAGGCGTGCCTGAAGCCGGTCTCGCCGGCGGAAATGCATCGCCTGACGCGGGCGGCGGAACCGGGGTTGATGGCGCAGCGCGATCCCGAGTTCCGCTACTATCACGGCTCGCTGCTGGCGTGGTGCGGCGAAGTGGACACGGCGGCGGTGCTGATCCGCAGCGCCATCCAGCAAAACTACTGCTCCAACACCGCGCTGCGGACCGATCCCGCGCTGGCCAAGCTGCGCGCCACGCCGGCTTTCGCAGTGCTCAAGGCCGAAGCCAAGCAGTGTCAGGACAGGTTCAACTCTGAAACAAAACACTAACCGCGGAGAACACGGAGGGACACTGAGGCATTTGGCTTTCCAGCTCTTGGCGCCTGGCGGCTACCGTGACTGGAAGCGCCCTTCAAAACCGATTATTAAGCATCTTCTGATACCTCTGCGTCCTCTGTGGTTAGGTTCCCGATGATTTCCGACAGCGCCATTCTAAGAAAAATCGGGCAGCAGCCCAAGCAGTCGGCCGGGTTCAAGCAATTGGTGCGCGAACTGGGCGCGCGCGGCGACGAGCGGCGGGAACTGGCCGAGCGTCTCAACCAGCTTGTGCGGCGCGGCGAGTTGGTGGCGCAGGATGGCGACCGCTACGCCATCCCCCCCAGATCTTCCGACCAGAACCTGGTCGCGGGCCGCCTGACCATGCACCGCGACGGCTACGGGTTTGTGATTCCCGACAGCGAAGAGCTGCGGCAGCGGCTGAATGGCGATATCTACATCGGCTCTCAGAACACCGGCAATGCCATGCATGGCGACCGTGTGCTGGTGGAGCTGCGGCGAGAACGGGCCGACGGGCGGGCCGAGGGGCAGGTCCTGCGCGTCATCGGGCGGGCGCACGCCACGGTGGTGGGCACGTTTCATTACGGCCCGCGCTACAACTACGTCACGCCCATGGACGAGAAGGTCACGCTGGATATCGTGATCCCGCGCGGCGCGGAAATCCCCAGGAAACCCACCACAGAGGACACGGAGCAACCAACCAAGCAGAAAGAACGGCACCGCGTGCTCGGGTCGGAGGCGAAGCGCACAGAGGTTGCCGGGGATCTGGAAAACGTCGTTGTCGACGTCGAGATCACGGAGTGGCCGACGCCGACCCAGAACCCGCGCGGGCGCGTGGTGGAGATTCTCGGCTACGAAGACGATTTCGGCGTGGACGTGGAGATCGTCATTCGCAAGTACCACCTGCCGCACCGTTTTCCAACCGACGTGCTGGAGGAGGCGCAGTCTTTCGAGAACATCATCCCGGCACGGGAGCTGCGCGGACGCCGCGACTACCGCAACCTGCCCATCGTCACCATCGACGGCGAGACGGCGCGCGATTTCGACGACGCGGTGTTTGTCCGCCGGCTGCACAACGGAAACTTCGAGCTGCAGGTGCACATCGCCGACGTTGCGCATTACGTGCGCCCGGGAGCGGCGCTGGATGCGGAGGCGCGGCTGCGCGGCACCTCGGTGTACTTCCCGGACCGCGCCGTCCCGATGCTTCCGATTGAGCTTTCTACCGACATCTGCTCGCTGCGGCCGCACCTGGATCGGCTGGTAATGTCGTGCGTGATGAAGATCGATCCCAAGGGCGACATCGTGGGCTACGAAATCACCCCGGGCGTGATCCGCTCGACCGAGCGTATGACGTACACCGATGTCAACGCCGTTTTGGAGGGCGACGCCAAGCTCCGCGAGCGCTACCACGCGTTGGTGGACGTGTTCGAATTGATGCGCGAGCTGGCGATGATACTGAACCGGAAACGGGTGCGGCGCGGCTCCATCGATTTCGACCTGCCGGAGCCGGTGATCGAGTTCGACGAATTCGGGCTGATGAAGGCGATCACGCGCTCGGAGCGCAATGTCGCGCATCGGCTGATCGAGGAGTTCATGCTGGCCGCCAACGAGAGCGTGGCCTCGTACCTGGAGAACAAGGATGTGCCGTCGCTCTATCGCATCCACGAGAAGCCCGATCCCAAGCGGGTTTACGAGTTCGAGAGCATCGCGGCCGCGTTCGGGTACTCGCTCGGTGTGGGCGCGCTGCCGGTGAAACGCTTTTCGTACACCGATCAGCGACGGCCGGGCCGCGGGCCGGGGCCGCGCACGCGCTCGGGGCAGCGGCAACACGAGCTGGAAATTCCCGAGGACGTGCACATTACGCCGCACATGTACCAGAAGCTGGCCGAGAAGATCGCGGGCAAGCCGGAGGAGCGAATCCTGTCGTACCTGATGCTGCGCTCTCTGAAGCAGGCGAAGTACTCGGAGGAGAACGTCGGCCATTTCGCGCTGGCGGCGCCGACCTACACCCACTTCACCTCGCCGATTCGGCGTTATCCGGACCTGATCGTGCACCGGATTTTGAAAGAGGTACTGGTGGAATCGGCAGAGAAGCACGATGGCCCAGTGCCGTTGGGTGTCGGAGTGCTGAGCGAAAAACACGGAGCGTGGGCGGAGATGAGGCTTCAGGCTTCGGGCTCTAGGCTCCAGGAAAAACAAGAGTCGCCGTGGGCGAAGGGGTCGCCGAAGCGGGCGGGACACGCGGCCCGTGTATCAGGGCACGACTTCAGTCGTGCCGAAAAGCGACATGACAAAGATGCGGCTTCAGCCGCTGAACACGATGGCCCCGTCCCGCCCGAGGTCTTGCACGACATTGCGCAGGAGTCATCCGGGGCGGAGCGGCGCGCCGACGATGCCGAACGCGAGCTGATGGACTGGAAGAAGATCAAGTTCATGCAGGGCCGCGTGGGCGAGGAATTTGAGGCGCTCATTATCAGCGTGACCAAGTTCGGCTTCTTTGTCGAGCTGATGGACATGTTCATCGAGGGACTGGTGCCGCTTTCCAGCCTCACCGACGACCAGTACACCTACCACGACACTACCAAGCAGATCATCGGCCAGCGAACCAAGAAGAAGTATTCGCTGGGCGAACGCGTACGCGTGATCCTGGACCGCATTGATAGCGTGCAACGCAAGCTCCAGTTTGCGGTCATCGAGGAGAAGCCATCGCGGGCGCAGCGAAGGCACAAAAGATAAGAGCAACCTATGCCTTGGGTCCCTACGCCGGTTTCTACCCTGCTGAAGTAAAGGCGTCCGATCGGGAATACACGATGAAACAGTACAGAGCTGCTCCGAGCACCGGAAAGAGCATTATGCAAAACCAAAATGCCTTCTTAAATGCGGATGATTTGTCGAAGCCGAACAGGAAGTATTCCATTGCAACCATCGTGGTTGCCGTCCCAACAACACCTGCGAACACAAGCGCTCTGACAATCGGGACCCAAGGCACAGGAACCTCACCAACAAACTGAAGAGCTATCAATAAGAGAAGAAATGCAAGTGACAGTCCTGCAGCAGTGAGATAGATTCGCCGCGCTGCAACAGACACAATCCAGTCTTTAGTGATGTAGAAATTCCTAACAGCCCGTGGTGCAAGTCTGGATTCGTGAGCGGAAAGTACTGAAGTATCCACAGGCATAGTTCGTAGAATGTCGCGCATGTCGATGGGGACGCGCAAGCAGCGGGAGAAGCAAGAGGACATCTGGATTGCGCAC